>DATFNI010000581.1:0-5824 GCA_035266485.1 Balneolales bacterium | reverse complement strand
CCACCGAGATGTTCCGGAATACCGGCAGTGAGATGCAGTTTACCAGGTAATCGGCAGCCATTTGTTGATCCTGATCGTAGTCATATCTATTATAGGTAACGGTAACTCCATCGCTATCCTGTTTGACGGCCGTTATGGAATGTTTGAGTTTAACCCGCGAACCGAGCCGCCGGGCAAAAGCATTTGGCAGTTCCTGGTTGCCGCCTTTCAGGCGATGCGTGACGCCCTCCCAGAGCGGGATGCCTCTTGATCTCATGACCGCCAGGCGCCATAATTCATAAAGCGCCGACGTATGACTGCCTCCAAGGTAGCGAAGGGCCGCCTGCGATGCGCCCTTTTTCTTATAGATATCAGCTATGGGAACATTATCCAGTTGATCATATCCCACACCGAAGGGTTGATAAGGATCGGTAAATTTTCCAAGATAAGAATCGAGGTAGAGTCCTTTCAGCGCCCACCATCCCTGGGATGACATTACTTTTACTTCATCTGAATGAAACCCGAACTTGTCCAGCACGGCGGGATCTGCCAGCATCTCACCGGTATAAAACTTGCCGTCAATCATTTTCAGGGAGTTCTCATCATTTGGACTTGGTGATCCCTCGGCGTTTGGATAGGGAAGAACCGGTAGCCCAAATTCTCCAGCATATTTGAAGAAATACTCGTATCCGGGCTTCGTGATATGATCTGCACCGAAATCGGCATATAAACCATCCGACAATCCATCTCGACCGGTAAACACATGGCCTCCATAACGCCCGTTTGCTTCCAGAACAACAACCTCATGGCCACGCTTCATCAGTTCATACGCACAACAAAGCCCGCTTATGCCGCCACCCGCAACGATAACGCTTTTACGGTTGCCTGATTTAGGTGAAAATGGATTGGGGGATTCGGTTTCTTTCGCACCCTTCATTATGTGGCGACCCATGAAGGTAGTCCCGGCACCGGCAATCAGTGTCGTTTTGAGAAATTCCTTTCTGTTTAAATCCTTCATCTGTTTCTGAATTAATCGCAGTGATTCTTTTTTCAACGGCATAATTGTTGCAGATATCCGGTCTGGGTACTGAAAGTTAGCAGAATGGCTAACTTTCACAATAACTAATAAGAATCAAAGTCTATCCATCTTTCAAAATCCTGGAATCTCATTCCAGCCAGGCGTCGGGCTAACGGGTTAAAGCGTGTCGTCAGAATTTTCTGAAGATAAATCAGGATAAATGAATATCTTGGAAACGTTACCAGGGTGAAATTAATATTTACGAATATCACAATCAGACTATAATGAAGAGCTTCAGGTTATACCTTCCGATTCTCTTAATCGTGTTCCTTCCGTTATCGTTGCGGGCGCAGATATTCCCGTCGAAGCAGTACGGCGAGTTATTTCGGAAAGTTCAGATGTCGGATATCTTTAAAGATTCAAAAACCTTTACGGATATGATCGCTTTGCATCCTCCAAAAACCATATTGAAAAAGTTTGAGGCTGAAAAAGATCAACCCGGATTCAATCTGAAAAAGTTTGTATTCACAAATTTCAAGCTCCCCCAGTCCAGGCAAAGTCATTTCAAGAGTGATACGACGGCTACGGTAGCATCACACATCAACAGGCTCTGGCCGGTGTTGACGCGTCAACCTGATAAACACCAGCTGACCTCGCTGATACCATTGCCGTATCCATACGTGGTTCCCGGCGGACGATTCAGGGAAATCTATTACTGGGACAGTTACTTCACCATCCTGGGGCTCTGGCATTCTCATAAGACGACACTGATCAGGGATATGGTCAAGAATTTTTCCTACCTGATCAACAAATTTGGCTTTATTCCCAATGGAAACCGGACCTATTATCTCACACGTTCCCAGCCTCCTTTTTTCCCGCTGATGGTGCAGGTACTAGCTGAAGCAGAGCATGATCCTCATGTCCTGTTAACCTATCTGCCGGAGATGCAGAAAGAGTACGACTTCTGGATGAAGGATTCAGGCTCGCTGACTCATTCCTTTTCTGCCAACAGGAATGTAGTCCGACTGGATGGCGACGTCGTTCTCAACCGGTACTGGGACAGTTCGGATCGTCCGAGGCCGGAGGCTTTTCGACATGATTCGCTTCTGGCTTTGCACTCCAGCGAAAAACCTTCCGAACTCTACAGAAACCTGCATGCTGCTGCCGAGTCAGGATGGGATTTCAGCAGCCGCTGGATGGCTGACAAGAAAAATCTCTCTACGATTATCACCACGGATATCGTGCCTGTCGACCTGAACAGCCTGCTTTATCACTATGAAAAGACGCTGGCTGAAGCTTACAGGATGCAAGGCAATTCAACCAAAGCTGCAAATTTTGAGCAAAAGGCAAAAGAGCGAATGGAAGCCATTCGGAAGTATTGCTGGGATCCTGAATTGCACGCATTTACCGATTATAATTTCAGGCAGCAAAAAGTGACCGGTGTGCTATCGCTTGCCTGTATGTACCCGTTGTTTTTCAAAGTTGCCACGCCGGCGGAAGCCAAAGAGACGGCCAATACCCTGAAGATGCACTTGCTCAAACCCGGCGGCGTCGTTACGACCGTCTATGACACGGGGCAGCAGTGGGATGCACCAAACGGCTGGGCTCCCCTGCAGTGGATCGCCTACCAGGGATTGGTTAATTACGGTTTTACATCCCTGGCTCACGAAATCAGGGATCGATGGATGAAAGTCAACCAGCGGGTGTTCCACCAGACGGGCAAGATGATGGAAAAATACAACGTAATCGATCCATATGTTAAAGCCGGTGGCGGCGAATATGCGTTACAGGACGGCTTCGGCTGGACCAACGGGGTTTATATGCAATTCGAGGCAACAAAGAAGTGAAAGCCAGTCCGACAAACTCTGGTTTTATTTTCCTCTAATTGACAGATTCCAAACACAAGGATGTCATCCTGTTTATTATTTGATACTGAGCCTGAGTGCAATCAAAGTTTTTGCATACTCGATATCCTTTTCGTTTCTGAAGATGAGGGTGACACCCCGGATTTTATTGAATCTCTTTCCATCGATATAACTATTCTTTAATTCATCAGAAATGGAACTGTTCTTTATAGCTTCTTCCGCTCTGTCAGTATAAAAAAAGGTGATTCGGAAGGTATCTTGAAAAAGAGACAGCCAGAAGACGGTCCTTTTCTTCAGGGTCGCTTTCATCAGCCAGCTTTTCCCATCATTATAGTATCTCCACTCTCCATTTATATCCGGATAGTTCATGTGGATACATTCAAAGAAAGATTCCCACAAGGTCCGGGATATCCCGATATGCTCAAAGATGACTTCTTCTGTCGGATATTGATTTTGATCCGTTAAAACGGGTTGTTCCATAGTTAACCACCTCTATCTCCCTATTTTTATCCACTTCAGGCAACGATACAATCAGTGACTGAATGAAATGATTGACTCCAAAATGGTCACGGCAACGGTTATCCCAACCAGTCGCCGATACCGCTCCACTTCATTTCAATCCAGCGGTCATCACCACCAAGATGGCGGGCCCTGTAACACAAAAGTTTCATTTTATCGATCCCACCGGAGTCGTTCAGCCGGTTACCGATTTTTCTCGTCTTACCCTCATCTTTCCTGTTACTGGCGATGGCCAGTTCTTTAGCAATTGCCTCATCATCAGGATCGAGACGTGATTTCGACCGCTCATAAATATCAATTCCTTTTTCTGAGAATATGGATGTCGATTGTATTCCCAGCCCTTTGAGTTTTTCTTGAGGAGTGGCAAACTGATTGTAATCTGAGCCGCGGCCAAAGATTTTTTTCAACCAGAAAACCATAGTAAACCTCCTTTACGGACAAGAGATTTTTACGGCTTTATTTTACACATCGTGAACACAAGTGTCGACCAGCTGGCGGCTCCCGTTACCAGGACTCCTAAATAGATGATCATGGAATCATAGTGATAAAAACCGAATGCCATAATGAGGACTCCGAGCAACACGGAACTTGCCATGACCAGTGTGTCTATCTCGAAAGGTACAGTGTCTGATTGTCTTTTGGACATGCTTGTATGGAATTTGAAATTAGTAATCAGAAATTCGGGATGATTTATGCCGGGTTAAGTAACCGGATAATTTCCATTACACAATGATAATTAACAATAATTTAGTTTGAGTAATTCTTATATAGTTCACCGGATTTATATTTTCCGGCATCCTAACTAAATAGGTGCACTCCACATTAGAGGCTTGTCCCAACCCGCAAAGCCAGCAGATGCTTTATATCGTGTATATCATCCATCGATTGGACGGGGATAAACAACCAGCGCCCTTCCGGGTAGGGAGTGGCTTTGGCAATGGCTTCCAGTACATTTTTACCGGGATTCATAGCCGTGGCTTGCTCGACAGCGTCCGGACTCAGGTTGATCTGAATAGTGAATCCATCTTTTGTCGGATAAAGGGAGGCAAGCAGCTTGCCCCGGATGCGGAATCTCACGGCCCAGCCGTATTTTTTCCCGTATAAGAATTTAAGATCCTCAGCAACGGGGTAATGTCCCCTGATAAACAGGATTAACTCCTGCTATAGATCCGATCCCGGACCAACCATTTGCAGAATCTCATCATCAGTCGGCTTCTGAAGTTTCTCGGTAAATATTCCTATGCTCATAGTGTGTATCTCATTTGGATTCGTGATTCTTTTGGGAAAGTTTTTCGACTATTCTTTCAGCAGCGCAATAAAACGCGGATCCTGCCGAAGGGGGTCCCATACCGGATCGTGGCACAGTGACTCGCGGGTCAACGCAAACCCAGCGTCTGGCCTGTTAATCAACTGCTGAATCAGGGATAACGCTTCATCTTTTTGGCCGGTTTGTGTGTAAATTTCAGCTAAGACTTCCTTATAGTTTGTCTCAAATAGTCCATTTTGAGAGACAATGTTTATAGCTTGTTGGGCCGCTTTTACCGCTCCTTTTTTGTCTCCGAGGCCCGTTTTTAACCATGCGAATATCACATAATAACCCGCTCGATAGGGAAGATTTTTACTCATATACCACCGGTTGTAATAATGGGTTAAACTGTCACGTAAGTTCAGGGCATGCATTCTGGCCCGGTCATGTTGTCCCACAATCAAATCAAGCCGGATTATATTGATATTCGGATCACGAATGTGTCCCCTGAAGTAAGGGTAGTAGATGAGAGATGGCTGTATCCGGCCAAAGTATTTCCTGGCCTCTGGAAAGTTTCGTTCACTCATAGCGATGCGACCCAACCGGCTATATTGAACCGTGTAATTTACGGGAGGGCCGAGTTTGGATGAGTCAATCGATTCTGTGATTAACTGGCGGGCACTATCCAACCGACCTGTCAGCCATAACGCGTGGGGTAAAAGTGATACTTTTGTCTCTTCATCCCCGGGGCTTAACTCCAAAGCCCGATGAAAAGCCTGTAAGGCCTTTGTGTATTGTCGTAAGTAAGAATACAACATCCCTAATCGACGCCAGCAAATATTGTTTCTTGGATCCAGCTTTGTTGCCCGATCCAGTTCTTCCCGGGCTTGTTGCCATTTGCCTAATTCCATATAAGCATCACCCAAAGCAGTCAGAATTTCTGCATTATTCGGCATCAGTGTATTGGCCTGAATGAATTGTTCCAAGGCCTGTTTTAAATTCCATGTTCCCCATAAGTGGATATCACCCATAGCAATATGTGCTTCCGGTAAATTCGGATTCAATGCCAGGGCTTTTTCAGCCAGTGGTATTGCTGCAGTATAATCCGGATATGTAGCAAGCATCTGGGCTTTTCGGGCGTAGGCCAGGGCAAATTCGGGGTCCAAATCAATGGCCTGCTGATAAAGATCTAACGCC
>DATFNI010000580.1:0-2861 GCA_035266485.1 Balneolales bacterium | reverse complement strand
ATATCCGTGGAAGGATTCGAGGGGGCAACCGATGCCCGACGCGGAAAAGGAGTCTATAAAAAGATCCTGGAAGCCATGGCCAATTTGAGAGAGGCCGGGGTACCATTCGGCATCTCAGTGACTGCTACAAGGAATAATGTTGAAGAGATTCTCTCCGATGAATTTGTGGACTTCTTCTTCAACGAACAGGGAGCCGTCTACGGCTGGGTCTTTCAGTATATGCCTATCGGAAGGCACCAAAGCCTCGAACTGATGGTAACCCCGGAACAGAGAAAATGGATGTTTGAACGTGAAAAATACTTCATCCATGAAAAGAATATCTTCCTGCCCGACTTTTGGAACAGCGGTGCGTTTTCCTGCGGATGCGTCGCCGGCGGCCGGCCGGGAGGTTATATCTATATCGAGTGGAACGGGAATGTAACGCCATGCGTGTTTTATCCCTACTCCAAGAATAACATCAAAGACATTTACGCTGCGGGCGGTAATCTCAATGATGCACTGAAATCCGACCTCATGGTAGCAATTCGCAAATGGCAACGTGACTATGGTTTCAGGAAACGGGGCCATGAGGTGAAAAACATGATTGCTCCATGCGGAATTCGCGATCATTATGAATTCACCCATAAACTGCTTATTGACACCGGGGCCAAACCCATCGATCCCGACGCGGCCGAAGCCCTCAAAGACCCACTCTATTATAAAGGGATGGTTGAGTACGACAAGGAATTCGAGGCTCTTACAAAGGATATGTGGCAAAACGATTATATCAGCGAGGCAACTCGTATGATGCCTTCCGGTAACGGACATAATGGGAAATATTCCGGCAACGGGAAGGCACATTCCGAAGAAGTGGTAAAGGAGGTTTCACTTACCGCCAAAGAATAGTATAGCGCTGCACTGCAGCATTTATAAAAAGCCGGATTGCTGTCACGTCCGGCTGCATTCTATATCATTCTTAAAGAAATCTCCTCCAAGGATGGGGAGGAGTACAAAAGGTGATCCGGCATGTATGTCGGATCACCTTTTCATTTAAAAGTCCATACTTTTTCAAGCCCAGGAATCACGATGTACAACGCTAGTTGGCTTGCATCAACTATCTGATAATGATTTTGGGAGGTGACTCGCCCCGCGCAAATTTGGAGCCCTGCAAAACGAAAATGGCATACTCGACAGTATCACTGGGAGCGTTACTTCTGACTTTAAATTTAAGCTGGTGTCCCTCCCTCACATATTTGGTATAACCGTCGGGCATTGAATCATCCGCCGAGTCGGGTTTGAAAAATTTCCCGACTTTATGTGGAAACTGGAATACGACATCGGAACCTACCGCGTGCCAGGTAATCTTATCCCCTTTATTCACGATTATGGTTGCATTATCGTGAGAGTCGACCACTCTCCAGATCCCCTTTACTTTTTTGATTGTCAAATCAATTTTATCAGGACCGCGATTCCCCTGGGTGCCCTCATAGTAAACCGATGCTGTAAGCAATAACATTGCAATAATTATCAACGAGATGGATTTTAGTTTCATGCATGCCTCCATGTAAATGAATGGTTATTTGTACCTTTTAATCATCTCTTTAAAACGTTGCTCAGTAATCAGGGACTTCAATTCAGGTTGGTTTATAATTTCTGATTTCGAGTACCCGTTTTTAAGCGCTTTCTCTATCCATAAAAACGCCTCATCCCGTTTTCCAAGCTTCTCGTATGTTGCGCCGGCACAAAACATCACGTAAGAATCTTTTTCTCCGAGTTTAAGCGACCTGGTCAGGTATTCCATCGACTTTGAGGTGTCTCCTGTTTCTGCATAAAAACCGGCCAGCTTTGCGAGCACTACAGGATTTTTAGGATTTATTTTCAGATAATCCTCGGCCATATGAATCGCTTTCTCATATGTGGGTCCGGCCTTGTCCCGTTCACCCGGGGTCCAGTAATAGGATGCTGCCAGGTTCCCCCATACATTATAGTCGTTTTGATTCAGCTGCAGTGCCGTCTCGTACATCCTTGATGCAGTGGAGTACTTTCCCTGGATGAAATCGAGTGTTCCCAGATTAGAAGCGGCATCATAGGTCTTTTTCAGCGCCAGCGAATGTTCAAACATGTCCCGTGCCGGCTGCCAGCGTTGGAGTAAATAATAAATACCTCCCAGATTGGAATATCCCCTGTAATTATCGGGGGTCATCTGAATAACCTGTTTAAACTGATCTATTGCTTTTTCATACCGACTGTGCCTGTAATAAAAGACCCCAAGATCATTATACCCGGCCCAATAATCCGGTTTCAGACGAATCGCCTGTTTGTAGGTCGACTCAGCCCTATCGAGCAACCCGCGTGCTTCATAAGCCTTAGCCAGCCCCCGGTAAGCGCTGGCATCTTTGGGATCGATCTCCAGTGCCTGGTTTAAAAAAACGGCTGATTCATTGTACTGTCCGGTACCCAGTGCTATCAGCCCCATGGTTACATTGACCGGTGCCAGTTCATTGTTGATTTTCAGCGCTTTGACACAGGCCATTTTTGCCATGGGGACGTACCGGCTATCTTTATCGAGCTCATACTTGCGCCAATAAGACTCGCCCAGTGCAGCATAAGCCAGAGCATACGCGGAATCGGCTTTGATCGCTTCCTGAAACAGCTTAATGGCGCTGTCTACGTTCGTTTCATCTTCATAGCGGCGCAGATAGGCTATCCCCTGCAGATACGATTCATAAGCTCCGGGAACCGTGGTTCCCCCTTTTCTGATGGTCTCTGTCAGAGACGGGTTTAGCTCTATGTTGAGCATATTGAGCAGCTTTGTGACGGAGCTGTTCTGCAGCTGGGCTAAATCTCTCGATGGCACATCAATGACCGTTGAATTTAACTGC
>DATFNI010000579.1:0-7010 GCA_035266485.1 Balneolales bacterium | reverse complement strand
GTGCGAAATCATTGGCATAAATACCGACCGGCCTTTTTTCAGAAGCCTGGTACAGCGAATTCAGTCCGAGATTCCCGACGATATAATCTATCCTCCCGTCGTTGTTAAAATCACCGGCAGTGATGCTGTTCCACCATCCTACCTGGTCATCAATTCCAGTCTGTTTAGTGACATTGATGAATTTCTTGCCATGATCGTTTTCCAGGAAGGTGACCGGCATCCACTCCCCGCAGATGACCAGGTCGGGCCAGCCGTCGTTATTGAAATCCGTCCATATGGCATCGGTAACCAGTCCGATGTTTTTCAGCATCGGTGCAACCGTTGATGTCACATCCGTAAACTTGACATGACCGTTCTCAGAATCATTTCTGAGAATGTGGCTGGATGCCGGTGCCGGGTACTTGTTTGGTATCACCCTGCCCCCTACAAACAGGTCGAGGTCACCGTCGTGATCGTAATCACCGGCGATCACACACGAACCGCTCGTATGAAACTGCGGCAGAGCATCCGGTTCATAGGTGAAATGGCCATGACCATCATTATGATAAAAGCGGTCCTGATAGTTGCTGCTTCCGGCCGGACTTTCGACGCTTCCGCTAACAATATACAAGTCGGGATGGCCATCATTGTCGGCATCAAACAGCAAAACGCCCTCATCTTCCCAGGATTTGGCCTCCCCGTTTTTTCCCGGCAGCAGGTCCTTTTGGACAAATGTCCCGTCCGGCTGCTGCAGCAGGAAGCTGCCTTTATGATTCAGTGAACCACCGATAAAAATATCCTCTTCCCCATTTCCATCCACATCACCTACCGCCAGACCGGGTCCGTACTGCGACAACTTATGCGGCAGCATGCTCTGTGTCTGGAAGTCGTTAAAAGGCTGCTCCTTTTGTACGTAATGGACATTGAGTTTTGCTGTCACATCCAAAAATGTTGAAGACGGATTTGTGGCTTTTCTGATTTCGGTATAATCTTTCGCGTTGCTGATATCCGCTGTCAAAACCTGGTCGGCCGTCACTTTTTCCCAAACCTGTCTCTTCTTATCCGGCCAGGTGACCACCACCGAATCCAGGGTTGCTGTGCTATCCAGGCCAAAATGAGCCAGATCCTCCACACTCGACAAATATCCCCTGTAAATCGTGTTATAGTATGTCTGATGCTTACCGCCGTAGTAAATGTCGGCAGTTGCTCCCAGACCCAGCGTGTTCTCCCTGCCACCTTTGAATTTGATTTCCAGCCAATGGTTATGCGGTTTTCCCTGCCTATTGTTTTCCGTATTCTCATACACAAAAGCCTTCCCGTCGATATTGTTGATCACCAGGTCCAGGTCACCGTCGTTGTCAAGATCTGCCCATGCGAGGCCATTGGAATAGGATGGTTTTTGGAGGCCCCATGCTTTGGTCATATCCGTAAACCGGAGATTCCCGTCATTGCGGTATACATAATTTGAAATTTTTTCGGACGGAATCTTCGCCAGCAGCATGGACGTGGAAGCCAGATTCATATACCGGTTGCGGTACATCATGAAATCCATATCCCGTATATCTTTTGGGATACCATTGGTGATGATCAGATCACGATACCCGTCGTTGTTGAAATCGGCGCCCAGGGCTCCCCAGCTCCAGTCTGTAGCAGGAATGCCTGACAAAAAAGATATATCACTGAAAGCAGGCCCGCCAAGTGAATCATCCGGCAAGACATACGGTCCATCATTCAGCTGCAAGGTATTGCGTGTATATTCCGGGGCATGACCGTCAAAAGCGTGATGAAGCATGTTTTTGTAGTTGTTGGGATTGGTCATCACCTTTCGCCTGAAATTGTCATGAGGCATCATGTCGATAGTTATGAAGTCATTGAGGCCATCATTATTGAAGTCCACAACATCGTTTCCCATCGAGGAGAAGCTCGTGTGTTTGAAATATTTGCCCGCCTCGTCGGTGAATGTGCCGTCCCCGTTATTGATCCACAGCAGGTCATTTGACAGGTAATCATCACTCACATAAATATCAGGTCGTCCGTCTTTATTGACATCCGTTATGGCAACCCCAAGACCATAACCGGGCTTCGTGATACCCGCCTGTTTGCTGACATCCGTGAACACGGCATGATGCAACGTACGGTTCCAATCGTTTCTGAACAGCTTGTCCGTGTTCATATACGGATCTTCTTTCTCTGACTGGTTCTGGGTACCAACCTTCTTCTTTTGCTCCTTATCGGAAACGACCAGGTACATATCGAGGTCGCCATCCCCATCATAATCGAAAAAAGCGGCCTGCGTAGAATACGAATCATCATCCAATCCATAGGCCGCGGCCTCATCCTTGAAAACGGGAACCCCATTTTTGTCCAGTCCCTGGTTGACATATAAAATATTCCGGCGTTTTTGAGGATCATTGCTTCCCGTAGCGCATACATAAATATCCGGCCAGCCGTCATTATTAATATCGATGACCGACACTCCGCTGCACCATTTTCCCTCGCCACCGGTCCCGGACTCTTTCGTTACGTCCTTAAATTTCAGGTGACCTTCATTCAGATAAAGACGATTCCCGGTCATGTTGCCGGTAAAATAGATATCCGGACGCCCATCCTTGTTAAAATCACCGATAGCGACTCCCCCACCGTTATAGAGATACTCATAGTTCAGCACATTCAGGCTGTCGCTCGTCTTGATCACGTTATCAAATTCAATGCCGGATTTATCAGGCGGGATCAATTTGAAAAGCGTTTCCCTGGACTGACAGGAACAAAGCAAGACCAGCACAGCCAATCCGGTAAAAACATGACCCGATGATAATAATGGAAGATTTTTTCTCATCTTTGGATTATGACAACATTAATCCGGGTGGTATGTGATCACACAATTGAGCAATCCCTCGATCTCCTCCCTTGAGGAAGGACTAAGGTGGGTGTTACGGCACTTATCATATTTTTTGTGCGGGTACACACCGGTGAAACGCTGATTAACACCCCCTCTAAGTCCCCCGAAACCTTTCGGGGGCACAAAAGGCAAGGCACTTTTATGATGAGACACTCGATCGCTAATATTTTTAGGCATCTTCATATTTACAATGACTCTTTGCGTGGAGAGGGGTTGGGGTGAGACATAACGGCCAGATACCATTTTCGAATGCCTTAAAACCTTGAAATTCAACCTAATCCCGAGCATTTTACTATATCGAACTGACGTTTATTAAAGTCGGCGCAATAGCTTTCGTACAGCCATTAATAGGATAGAAATAAGCCTCTTTATAATATAAATTGCCTTATCTAATGCAAGTAGCAAAAAAAAGAGGCAGTTTGTAGAACTGCCTCTTTTAATTCAATCCGGATAGGTTTTTGAATTAGTACCCGGGGTTTTGCGTTAGGATTTGTTTACCATTGGCATCTTTACCCATAATATCGATCTGATTTTGCGGGATCGGGTAGTACTGGTGGAAGGATTGGAACGTGGCGCCCTTCACGTCACTCACATACTGTCCTTCATACTGATAGAAGTGGTCGAGTTGCTGCTTCACAGTACCTTCACGCACAAGGTCAAAGAAGCGGTGACCTTCACCGGCCAGTTCAATTTTGCGTTCAAACCAGATTTTAGCAAGGGCATCATTTTTGTCTGTCCAGGTTTGAGTATAATCCCCGATTTTATAATTCGGGTCTTTATACTCATTCCAGTCGCTGAGCTTTGAGGGATCCGTTCCGATCAAAACAAATGTCGATTTCGTATCACTCCGTACTACCCAGTCATACTGGTTGATACCGGTCAGAGCAAGCATAGCCGCCTGGCTGTCAACCGTCTTGAAGGCATAGGCTTCGTTATAGGTATAATTCACCCAATTTTGCGGGTTATTAATCATCCTGTCGCGAACCTGATTAACTAATAAACGAGCTGCATCGAGATTGCCACCCTGTGCTTTTGCCTCAGCAGCCATCAACAGGACATCTGCATAACGCATGGCATCGTAGTTAATAGCCGTTCCCGGCGCCCACGAGTTGTGGTCTGCTTCCGTCGATTCAAGCGCCTTCCAGTATATTTGCTTTTTACCGGCATAAGGTCCGCCGTTTGACGGGTCGCGTACCCACCGTACGCCGGGGAAGGGTCCCCAGTCGAGATAGGGAATACCACGTCGGCCGGCTGTCCAGCCCAGACGGGGATCGAGGTGACCCTGGTAAGGGGTGAACTGAGCATCGGGAGCAACTCCCATGTCGTTGGTTACCATGGTGTCGTCGTATGCAAATGGCTGAGCTGCACTCACGTAAGGCAGGCCGTTGCCGTCGGTGCGATAGGAATTGACCAGGTCGAGAGTCGGCTGATAGAACCCGCAACATCCGAATGGGCTGTTGTACGGGAAGTTCAGCATGTCACCGATCCGTGCATTCGATATCGAAGCCGTTCCGTCGTTGGCGGTCTGCTGAACAGCAAAGATCACTTCACTGTTGTTCTGAGCACCGGTCTTGAAGTTGTCTTCAAAGTTCGGAACCAGGGCGTACTTTACACCGGCTGAGTTGGTACCGTTGGCGATGATATCGTCATACAGTTTATCGGCAGCGGAGTACTTCTTTTCGAACATGTAGGCTTTTGCCAGGTAAGCTTCGGCAGCCCACTTGTTGGCGCGGCCGAAATCGGATTGTGTAGCCGGTAAGTTTTGCATGGCGAACGTGAAATCCGCCTCAATTTTTGGCCATATGTCCGCATTGTTGGGTTGATGAAAATCCGTGGTGGTTTCATCAATCCAGGGAACCATGTTGAACATCTTCTTCAGATCGGAATACCAGTAGCCACGCAGGAAGCGCGCTTCGGCTATCATTTCATTCTTCTGTGAAGAAGACAGGTCCTTGGCCTGGTTGGCCGTGATGATGACCTGGTTGCATCGTGCGATGCCTTCATAGTCAACACGCCATTTAGCATCGAGGAACCCATTCTGCGGGGTAACCGTCATGGTAGCGATCGGATTGATACCGGAACCCTGGTCACCGGAGGTACTTCCTTTATGGACATCGCCACCGGCAACGTCAGCATAAATCCAGTTATCCGGGGAGGCCTCCCAGGGAGCATACGTTCCTGTAAGGTCATTTCCGTTGCCATTCCCGCTGCCGTCAAGGGCGCCGTAAGCACCAATCAGCAGTGCGTTCACCCCTTTCTGGTTCTGCAATACCGTACTGGCCAGAGAACCTTGCGGCGGCGCACTCAAAAAGCTCTTACAGGATACAACCAAAAGTCCTGTAATCACTGCTCCACATGCAATTATATATCGTAATTTTTTCATATTCGATGCAGTTTAGATGATTGAAAATGTTATCAGAACTTGAGATTGACTCCAACGATGACAGAGCGTGGAGTTGCATACGAGCCTTCGTCGACTCCAAAATCCGTATAACTACCCGTGTTTCCGGCACCCTGGTTAAACCCGACTTCCGGATCCAGTCCCGAATACTTGGTAGCCGTCAGAATATTCGCTGCCTGCACATAGAACCGTAACTGGCTCACACCGTATTGACCCAGGAAACTATGGGGCAGTGTATAACCTACCTGGATGTTTTTGAGTCTGAGGTATGATCCGTTTTCCACATAGTAGGAATTCGGCACCTGGTTGGTGCTGAAGTAACTGCCCGGTTCCTGGATAGGTGCCACAGCATTGTGGTTTTGCGGCGTCCATGAATTATACAGGGCTGTGGTGCTCTTTGCACCCTGGAACGAGTTGTAAAAGTCGGTCCACCATTTGACCTGGTTCCAGATCTTGTTGCCCTGAACGCCATAAAGGAAAGCACTGAAATCCCAGTTCTTGTAGGTCAACCCAAGGTTGAAGCCATACGTGAATTTCGGATTCGGGCTGCCGAGAAACTGTCTGTCATTGGCGGTAATAACGCCGTCGCCATTGGTATCCGCATATTTAAAGCGGCCGACGCCCATATCCGCTTCATAGACGGCAGTCGGGTCCCCGGTAGCTTTTTGAGCAGCAGCGTTGGCAGCATCGATCTCGGCCTGAGAATTCCAGAATCCAACGATCTTGTACCCGTAGAAGGATGACATTGCATGGCCAACCGCATTCCGGATAATGGCTCCACCGTTGAATCGACGGGAATCCTGATCAAAATACGTTTGATTGGCCGCGATTTTGACAATCTTATTCGTATATGTTGTTAAAGTAAGCGTTGCATCATACTTCAACTCGCCGACCAGCGTTCCTGTTCCCTCAATAGAACCGTCAAAGCCACGGTCTCTCATGCTACCCACGTTTATCGTTGGCGCGGCAGCCAAACCGGCCGTACCTGGCAACTGAGGATTATATAACAGATCCTTGACGTCTTTTACGTAATAGTCGCCGGTCAGCATCAAATGACCGTTAAACAGAGTAGCATCGAAACCAACGTCGCCGTTGGCATCTTTTTCCCATTTGGCATTCGGGTTTCCATATGTGTTTTGTTGGAAACCTACAGCAAGGTTTGAATTGCTGCCCGTAATAGCATAATACGATTCCTGCGAATCACCAACATAGGTAGTGTAACCGTTGTTGGCATTAACATTCAACTGGTTTCCCATGATACCATAACCGGCGCGCAACTTCAGGTCGGTAAGCCATGAAATATTCTTCATGAAGTTTTCCTGGGAAATACGCCAGCCGATACTGGCGGCAGGGAAAAATCCGTATTGATTGTTCACGAACTTCGAAGATCCGTCACGACGAAGAGTCGCACTAAACAGGTATTTATCCTTGTAGCTGTAGTTCACACGGCCAAACAGTGAAAATAATTTATTCGCACTTCTGGTGCTAGATACGGTCTGCGTGCCGGACCCAGTAGAAAGCGACACAAAATTAGGATCAAAGGAGAAATAATCCTGACGATTTCCTGTCTGGTCGTGAAATTTATAACTATAGGCTTCCGTACCCAGGACAACTTTAACATCGTGTACGCCCAGGAATGTTTTTTGATAGGTCGCGGTGTTGGTCCAGGTCCAGTCATTTGTGTAATAACCCTGTACATGATAGGAATTGGTACTTGCTGGTTCTGCATTC
>DATFNI010000578.1:0-7740 GCA_035266485.1 Balneolales bacterium | reverse complement strand
TAACTCAGGCTGGTCCCTTTTCAGCTGGCTGACCGGTAGCAATGACAAGCCGGGAAATATCATAGTCGAAATGCCCAGGAACCTGGCACTTTATGCGGAGTCAAAGGGTGGCACTGTTAGTTGCCGGAATCTAAAGAACGGCATTGACATAAAAACACTGGGAGGGAAGCTCTCCTTGAACGATATACAGGGCAGCATTCAGGCAAAGACCCTGGGAGGAAATATCGAAGCACATAACCTGAATGGTAATGCTGATTTGAAATCGATGGGTGGCAACATTATTGCCGGAAACACAACGGGAAGCATGGATATAAAGACGGCCGGCGGCAATATTTCTATGGATAATATGGGGGGCGGATCGATTGACGCGGAAACTGCCGGTGGTAATATCGATGCTCACTTTACGGCTCTGACACATAATCTAACGCTAAAAACGGCTGCGGGTAATATTAACCTGGATCTGCCGGAATCAACAAAAGCAGGATTAGATATCGAAGGTATGAGAGTATCGATTCCATCAAGCTGGACTGTATCCGGCAGCTTCAATTCAAGCCATATTAACGGATCTTTGAATGGCGGCTCCAGTCCGACGATAACCGCGCACACGTCAGCCGGATCTGTGACAATAAAATAAGCCGCGGTTATCCTACGAGAGCAGGTTCCAGCTTAACAGGCTGTAGTTGTTCAACATATTGTTCCTCAATGCGGAGCGTATAAAGATAGGCGGGAGGAAGGTTGCGTAATACCAATTTTTCTTTGCAGCAAAACTTAGATACCACTTCCTTCTCAAATTTGCAGCGGAAGCGCTTTATGTTGATGTACTTGTAATAAGTGATGTAACTCCCGGGCTTACACATCTGCAACTTTTTTTCCCAGATCTCCTTACTTACATCCCGTGGAATACCCTCGTACGGCAAGCTTGAAAAGATGAAATCGTATGGTTTCTCAGGATTGAAATCCAATATGTTTGCATGATAGGTATGAACATTGCCGAAATGCCGGTACTTCCAACTGATCATCCTGTAAAAATCCCTGTTAAGTTCAACGATATCCAAATGATCCTGAGGCCGTAAGGCTGGTACAATCAATTTGGTCAGGGAACCGGTACCCGGACCAATCTCCAATACCCGAACAGGGGTTTCCTCTTCTTCTTCTAAATTACGGGATAATACCTTAGTAAAATCGCGAGCCAAATATTTCGAGCTCGGCGCAATAGCACCCGTTTTTCGCAGGTTTTTAATAAACGTTCTTAGATAAAACAAAAGATTATAATTGATAACAGGATTCGTTCGGCAAAAAGTGAGATTAATTTAAAAAAAATTAATGAGGATTTCGTTTACCAAAACCAGACCTCTTGTTAACACATGTTAAAAACCTCATACACACAGATAAGAATGAGTAATAACACCTGTTTAATTAACTAAATGAGAGCTTATAACGTTCGTTAGGCAATAATCCGCAAGTAGCTGGTATGCTTTCTGCAGACTCATTCAAAATCGGTTGTCAGCTTGTATCGGGTAATCCTGTTATTGTTCTTATCAGCCACATAGACCACCTTGTCGAAATAGGCAACTCCTGACGGATCATCCAGGTTTTTGGGTCCGTTGCCTATGCCGCCGAACGAAACAATTACCGGTTTTTTGGCATCGGAGCCCACCGGCGGGGTTACTCCTTCGTACCCGTTTGATTGAAAGATATAGAGGCTGTCCGTTCCTGCATCTGTAACAAAGATATAATTAGTCCCGTCAGCCGCATATGCCAGACCGGTCGGCTCTTTGAACTTATTCAACTCATACAGAAACCCGTTTGCCTTTGAAGTGTCCTGTTGCAACAAGCTCGTGTTCGGCTGAAAAACCAGCCCGTCGGTAGTTTCAACAGCGTTAATCCAAAGCACCCGGTAGGGGATATTCATAGATTGATCCGCCTGGGCAATGATGAAACTTCTGTCCGTCGTAAAACTCTCTCTTTGTGGGGGAGCAACAAAACTTATAATATTCGACATCCCGATGCCGCTGATCAGTGATGGAACGGTTGGACTCAGGGATCTTATTTGGCGCACATTCCTCATTTTATCCGTTTGCTGTCCATTCACCATAACCGGCTGAAATTCAAGAACGATATTATCCGGAGCGGCTACCTCATTTGTTGGATTAACCGGGCCTCTTCGTGTTACGTACAATGTGTTGTCACCAAGTATCGTGAGCCCTGTAAACTGTACCAGTTCCTCACTTTGGGGATCATTTTTCTTCAAACGGGAGGTTTGAGAGGCAAACGTACTGCGGCTGGCATCGGCAAATGGCTGTGTCAACGTATCCATGTAGACAATATCCCCACTATTTGACCCATTTGCATTGTGTATTTTAAATATAGCTGCCAGATTCCAGCTGACATTTGGATCCACATCCTTGATAACGGTATCGATACGTGCCGCCACATAAATGTTCAACATGCGATCCTCTACGACCGACGTTGCTCCTTCAAAAGGTATCGTGCGATATTCACGACCAGCCCGGTCGAGCACATGCAATCCTTTGGCATCGGTCACATAAACGAGTTCGTCAAATCCGATACATACATCAGTCGGATGATCAAAGCCTTCCCAGAACGGTATGAGAGCCGCATATCCAATGGCGTCTGTTGCCGTCGCAGGATCCTTCTTTCCTGCTTTGAAAACATCATTTGTAACCGCCAGGTGCTTTGTACCGAATATCTCACTACAACCTGACATGGAGACCAGTACCATCCCTAAAGCAACCCAAACTAAAAAACATTTTTTCATCTTTTTGCTTCCTTAAATACTGATTTTTAACGCCAAACGATGAATATTTCCAAGCCGCTCGTAAGGCGAAAACGAATAATCAAAATTAAAGGAGTGCTTCCCTGCAGGAAAAGCCACCCCAATCCCACCACTTGGATATTTCACCTCATCAACACCGAACTGGTACCCGCCGCGCAGATAAAACCGGTGCATGAATCCATACTCGACCCCAACACTGACACGCTCCGCGTTGTCACTCGGATTTGTCAGCTGGCCGGAAATCATAAGACTCGAGTGCTCGCCCTTATAAGCATCGTATGCCGCGCCAATGATAAATGTTGTAGGCAATGACACCTTCTGAAAATTCTTTTCAGTCTGACTGCCATCCAGGGTGATGCGCTGGGTGTCGCCTGTTGGCTTTGCATCGGGGCCGAAATTATTCAACCCAATCGCAAACCGGAGTCCCGTATCGCCGACACGATAAAAGAAGCCGAGATCTACTGATTCGGTTTTGGTCTGGATTTCCTCAATTCGTTCATCGAGAAAATGAACCGTCAGTCCATAGCTGAACAGCTCGGTTAATTTTTGCGAGACCGTCAGACCCAGCGAGTAATGAATGGTTCGGAAGGTCAGACCCGTGCCCAGCGGTTGAAATTCGGTTGTCTCATTGATATCTCCCGAGTTCAGATACTGCAGGGAAACGCCGACGGCTATGGTTTTTAAATGTTGCACATAACTCACGTATTCCTTGGTGATGTCCATGAAATATATGGAATGTGAGAACTGAACCTCCGAATGACCGGATTGCACAGCCAGGGCCGGATTCCAGTAAAGCGATGAGCCGTCCGTTGCATCGGCGACCACCGAGTTACCCATGGCCGCGGCGCGGGGGTCGACGGTTATTTTGACAAACTGAAATCCCGAGGTACCGGAACGTGACTTTCCGAAGCTGGGAAGAATGGATTGGGCATTCGTATTCGAACAGGGTAGTAGCCCGACGCATCCCAATAGCAGGAGACAGAAAAAATATTTGTTGAATTTGTTGCGCATCGGCTTGCTTATCACTTAAAAATTGAAGGAAGCTCCAAAAACATAGTGTCGTTGAGCCAAATAATCGGCTGGATTCAGGTATGTTGGTGTGTTATTGTCCCGGGGATCCAGATATCGGGGATCACGAACTCCGCTTGGCACGTCATATGCCCGGTTATCCCGCAGTCGAATCAGCTCCTGCTGCGTTGCAGGATAATTTGAGAGATATCCCTTGCCGGTAACCGGGTTGATGATGGCTGAATTCTTAGTGTTAAGCAGGTTGGTCACCTCAAAAAAGAAGGAGAGTCTCGTACTTTTGCTTATACGGAACCACTTTTGGAAATTCAGATCGATAGTATACCAGAATGATCCAACCTTGCTGAATCTTTTAGCTGGATCCGGATCCGGTTCATAAATAGGCCTCCAATCGTTTCTGCCCGTAATGGGGTTGGTGCTGAATCCCTTGAATATGTACGGTGTATACCGCAGACCACTTCGCCAGTACCCGGAGAGAAAAAGTTTCATCTGGTTCATGGGCTTGAGTCCGAACAGAGGATTGTTTCTCCGGTCGTATGTGAAGATGAACTGCCATTTAACATCCCACGGCCGATCCCAGGCTAGTGGTGTTTCTATGTTATTGCCTACATTCTGACCACCAACAAGCAGGTTCTGCAACGCCTCATTGCTCGAAGAGCTCAACCCTTCCGCTTTGGAATAGCTGGCGGAGATGTTACCCAGGAACCAATCCTGGTATCGCTTGATATACGTGACTTCTATTCCACGAACCCGGGCATAATCTCCGTTTATGCGGAAGGCTCGCTGTGTCTCCTGACCCGTTGCATCCGGGATGATGATGGACTGCGTGGTAATGAAATCGTATTTATCATGCCAGAATGCAGAGATATTCAACGCATCATTTTCAGATAGCTGATTTCTCAAACCAAGTTCATATGAAATATCTACCTCCGGATTCAGATCGGGATTCCCCAGTTGCGATAAGAATGACCGATCCTGGTAGAACGGGTTCAACCCTGCATAGATATAGCTGGGATGAGGCACTCTTGCCGAATGGGTATAGTTGAAAAACAGGACCTGGTTCTCACGTACAGGAAATGAGACATTCAGCTTCGGCAAGAGCCACATCTTGAACCGGCCACCGAAGAGCTTATAGGTGTTTTTCTTGTAAGATTCACGGACGGCATCAGGAATTGGTGACCTTGGATCATCAACAAATGCATCCACATAATGTCCCGGGTACCAGTACTCGAGTCGGGCGCCAATATTTGCAATCAATCCCTTGTAACGAATCTGATCGCTGGCATAAAAGGCACCGCGTTTCGGCTTCACACGCCAGATATCGGAACTCCCTCCCAGTCGCGATGATTCGGATGTCAGGGAATCATTAATTCGTATCGGAGCGCCAATCCAGGGTCGCTGTATGTCGATCCACTGATAATCCTGGAACTTGAACTCCATCCCGATATCCAGGCGGTCCTGTTTCTCGGCAAAATATTTTGTAAGAGACGATTTTAGTGTGATTTCTTCGGCAAAGTGATCGTGCCACAAAGAGGCAAGCCCGCCGTTGTTTGATAGTCCCGGCCCGGGAAGCACATACTGAAAATCCTTGCCTGTCGGGAATTCCGTGACCGGATAAGTAACTATGCTCGATGCATCGAATTCGCCATTCACCGAATCAGGCCGCCAGTAACGCCCGTTGACATCGGCACGAAGCCTTGTAAAAAGACGACTAAGCTGGACGTTGTAGAAAGTAGTTCCGTTTAGGGTTTGGGTCCATTTTATGTATGACAGGACGCTCTCGTGCGCATACGTGTTGGCATTATCCAGGTTATTTTGGAAGAAAAATTGATAGCCTGGCTGAAACTGGACATCATTCCCCGTTATCCGGAGCATATTGGAGTTCTGGTTAATGGTCAGCGAGCGTTGATAAGAAGCCTGAAGAGTCATCGTCGGTTTGATCCGGTAGGTTATCTTCGCCAGACCAGACCACTGGTTATTTTCCCTGGGTGTCCAGAAACCTGATTTTATCAGTGAACTATGGAGTTTGGATGCGGCAAATCGCGTAAACCCATCCTGTATATTTGCCTGTCCAGATATGAAGAATGTGACCTTGCCGGGTATATCGATCCCCAGGGCAGGTAATATCCTTTCAAAGATAACCGATGGTCCGCCGAGGTTGACATCGTAAAGATCGGAGAAGAAGTTGGAAGAACGACCCGTCATTGATCCGAAGTTGTCTCGTTTATGGGTGATAGAACCGGCGTAAGTGTCGCCGCCCTCACGCGTCCTCACATTCACAACCCCGGACGTAACATCGCCATATTCAGCGCCTACGCCACCCGTGATGACCTCGACACTCGACAAGGCATTGGCTCCTATATCCAGACCAAAGCCAGTGCCCGACAATGGATCCTGAGCAGAGACCCCATCAACCACATACCCCGTTTCGTAAGAACGTCCGCCCTTGATATAGATGCCACTTGGATCCTGGGTTACGCCTGCCTGCATACCCACAACGTCCTGCACCTTTTGCACGGGTGCCGCATCAATCACCGATTTGTTAACAGTGACTGATGAATTCGACTTCTCAACATCAAAAATGGGCTTCTCGCCAATGACAACCACATCCTGATCGCTTGTGAGAACTTTCTGTCCAATGTCCACATTCTTGCTAGTCGTTTCTCCCGATTTGACTGCGATGCCGGTCAGGAGTACCGTCTCATACCCGATATAGCGAAACTCCAGGTTATACGTACCAGGACGGATATTACGGATCTCGTAGCGACCTTCGGCATCAGTTGAAGATCCAAAGGAAGTACCTTTTACAATCACATTAACACCCGGGAGTGTCTCACCTGTTTGGCGGTCTTTAACCACGCCATCAATGTTGCCACTCTGTGCATAAACATCTGCCGGCATAATCAAAACCGGGACAAGCACGAGCAAAAATCCCGATAGAAAAATGATATGAGACAAGTCGATTAAACGACCTTTTATTTTTTTAAAAACCCAATTCATCAACACACATCCGTTTAATAAGCTGTCCGATGTTACTATTTTCATTGAGATCCGACATATCCAAGCCAAATAAGATGATATTCCCCTCTTTGCTTTTCACCGATACAATCTCATTACCCGTATAATCCTCATATCCGGTTAATGTTCGGATCAAAAAATCAGCTGAGTACAATGCCGTACTGCCCGAACTTGGTCTTAATGGAAAAACCGAACTCATGGTACTTACTACGCCAAGATCAGGGCCTGTGAAGGGGGCGATCGGAACGGCACTGGCGCGGCTTGAAATCAAAAAGTCGGTAGCATTTTGGGGGAGCGGTGTTACCCCATCGAGAGGAAGGAAATTGAACAGTGGATCATTATCCTCCAGGCTGCTGCTGGGCATCGTAATGAACATCGTCCCACTATTTGCAAAAAAGTCACGGGTTATCTCTTCAGCGTATGTGATGTTCCGATTCATATCATTAGACATCCAATAAATATGTTTCCAGAGGGCCAGTGTTTTTATCAGAGTCGGATCAATCACTGCCGGGAAAGCCGTTGACAACGTAACTTTTTGCCCGCCCGCAGTACTGCCGTCTGATATGTTCCAGGTATCCACTGCTGTAATCCCTGCCTGGGCCAGAGCATTAAGGTGAAATTGGGCGTTTGTTGCCGAATACGGTCCCGAGTAATCATTCAAAAACAGAATATCGGATGTCCTTCTTTTGGTATACCAGCTGACGGTATCGGACTTACTGTAAGCGCCCGCATTATCGACTGCACGCACGTAAAATTTGTTGTGTCCGTTCATGTGCAAACCGGAAATGATATAACTTGTTTTGTTATAGCTCCGACCCTGAAAAACATCGCAATCGGTAATGTTTTGATCCGGTTTTTGCGCCTTCAGGCTGATAAATGTGATGTCCGTCGGCATACTC
>DATFNI010000577.1:0-3663 GCA_035266485.1 Balneolales bacterium | reverse complement strand
GAGAACGACGCAGGGTTGAAGTAGCACGTTCGTTGGCGACCAATCCCCATTTCATGTTGCTTGATGAACCATTCGCCGGTATTGATCCTATCGCGGTCGAAGACTTGCAGGAGATGGTGGCATCATTGAAGGAAAAAAATATCGGTATTCTGATCACCGATCATAATGTCCACGAGACTCTTGCTATTACTGACCGGGCATATTTAATGTTCGAAGGGAAGATTCTCAAGGAAGGCACAGCCGATTTTCTGGCAAATGATGAGGAGGCCAGGAAACTTTACCTTGGCAGTCAATTTAGCCTGGAACGTTACCGTTTCAGAAGTGAGTAAAACATCATATTTTAGAGCTCTGATCAACCAGGTTTTTAAGAGTCTTTAACAATACTACAGCCATGCAAATAGAAGAGATAACTGTGCAACAGCTCCACAGTAAGATGGAGAATGGTTCAGAACCGGTCATTGTCGATGTGCGGGAACCACATGAGCTGAAGATAAGCAGCATTCCGGCCATCTCAATTCCGCTTGCTGAATTGGTAACCCGTTACGAAGAGTTATACGATTATAAAAATGATGAGATTGTCGTTATCTGCCGCAGCGGCAGCAGAAGTGCCCAAGCGTGTTTTTACCTGCAAAACAAGGGATTCGGCAACGTAAAAAATTTACGCGGCGGTATCAATGAATGGGCGCGGGAAATAGATACATCTCTACCGACTTACTAGTGTCAACTGTAAGCAGCAATCTGATTTAGCAGTTCTTGGTTGCTTTTGGTCCTGCGCAAGACCTGAAGCAGGCTCTGCATCGATTCTTTTGGCGACTTCCTGAGAAGGTATCGCCGAACCATATTTCTTTCGTCAATTGATCCTTCGATGATGCGTTCTTCATAACGTGTACCGGAGGCGGCTATGTTAATCGCAGGGAATACGCGATCGTTTGCCAATTCCCGATCGAGTACGAGTTCCATATTACCGGTGCCCTTAAACTCTTCGAAGATCAGGTCATCCATGCGAGAGTTTGTTTCAACCAGGCAGGTGGAAATGATGGTTAATGACCCACCGCCCTCAATATTCCGGGCCGATCCGAATATTTTTTTGGGAATTTCAAGTGCCCTGATATCAAGTCCGCCAGAAAGCGTACGTCCGCTATTGCTCTGCGCTGCGTTGTAGGCGCGTCCCAGACGGGTCAGCGAATCGATAAGAAGCACGGCATCTTCACCCTCTTCAGCCTTACGTTTCACATAGCCAAGAGCCAGTTCCGAAATCCTGATATGACTTGCCGTTGGTTTGTCGTTGGAGGACGCAAAAACACGCCCTTTTGTTGATCGCATAAAATCAGTGACCTCTTCCGGGCGCTCATCTACAAGAAGGATAGCAAGATGAACATCTTTGTGCAGTTCATCAATACTGTTGGCGATTTCCTTCAAGAGAACGGTTTTACCGGTACGTGGTGGAGCGACGATAAGTGCACGCTGCCCTTTTCCGATTGGAGCAATGAGATCAACAACCCGCATATCAATGTTCTCCGGGCTTGTTGACAACTTCAGGCCTTCATCGGGCATGATGGGTGTTTGAAACTCGAAACGCGGCACCATCTTCCAGGCATCGGCCGGTTTGCCGTTTATTCGTTCTATCGAGTGGACATGCTTGTTTCCCTGTTGATCCTGCTCATAGGTTCCTTCCAGTTCCAATCCTGGCCGAAGGCTATACTGAATCATCTCCTGAGGTGTCAGAAACGGATCTTTTTCTGTCTTTGAAAACTCAAAATCCAGCTTGCGGATGAAACCGTAATTATTCAGGGCCAGCTCAAGCACACCCGAGTATTTACCGCCAACCTCCACATTCTGGTTGTCAATAAACGCAGGAGCAAAACTTTTCTGTTGTTTACCCTTCTGCCGGCTATAATTTTTCTTCTTTTTGTTACGTCTTGAATTTTTTCCCATGAATAAATAAACGTTCAGTCATTAATAATACAGATGAGCCCCGGAGAAATAACGAGGGTTGTTATTACCCAATTACCGTCCGATATATCGAACCTACCAATAAAGAGTCAGGCAGTTCTCCGGCCGCCTGACTCTTTTCATTTCATTAAAGTACTAAAAATCAAATAGAAATGATAAAAGGAGAAGAAATCTTAGCGTACAGTAGTCGTTTCATCAATCCAACCATAGCACGGTTTCAGTGACGAATCAATTTTAATTTTCTCACCCTTTTTCCAGTTCTGGTAAAATTTTTCTTCAACTGACGGTGCTGCCTGCTTGTATGAGTTAATCTGTTGATTGGCAGTACTGGTAACGGATGGGTCTACTTCTTTGGCCCTGTCGAGATAGTCAAGAACCAACCAGTACACAGCTTTGTCTTTACGGGTCAACGGACCGTTGCTACAATCCTGAACAGCCTGTGCGTAGATATGCGCCATTTCCAGGTAAGGTCTGCCCCATTTCGGGTCCAGATGAATGGCATCGCGGGTATAATCACGGGCTGTTTGCAGTTTATCCAGGTTTATATAGTTATCAGCGATATCAAGGTAAACCTGTTTTTTCTCATCGCTTTTCTTCACCTTATTCAAGGCATCTTTCAGATAATCGATGGCTTCAGCATACTTCCCGTTCTCAGAAGCCATTGATGCCAGTCGGTCTGCATTTTTATACGTTGGCTCTATAGCAAACAGCTGCTTCGCTATTTTTTTTGCGCTGTCATAATCATTCTGCTGGCTATACAGGCTGTACAACTCATTCAGTGCATCTTTATCCTTCGGGTTATCCTTGATCCTCGACTGCAAATAAGCAATACGATCCTTGGGATTGGTAAAGAGCTGATTCCGGACCTTGTTGAAATACTGTTCAGTACTGTCATTTGCAAAAGGATCCGCCTGCTTCATCAACGTTAAAGCCTTGTCCTTGTCTCCATTGTTCACATAGTAATTAACGACGGCCTGAACATAGTAGCCATTACCAGCCTGAGTCGTTTGCTTGGCATTCATCTTGAACAATTTTTCATAGTCGGCCACTGCTTTATCCATACCATTCTGTATAAAATCGGCATGTTGTTGATAGAAACGTCCTTCATCGAATATCCATTGGTACCGGTCTATTGTACTATCAGAGAATGAATTGAGAACATCCTGATAATAGGTACCAGCCGTGTCAAAATAAGCGGTTTTGAGTGTTGGGTCCTGTGCTTTTTCACCTTTCTGAGTATACATGTCAATCATCTTACTGAAGGTAAGAGACCCGTCATACTGGGGAAAACCTTTGATTTTCTTGGGGTGAGCTACGACTAACCACCTGCCATACATCAATGCCGTCGGAAAGTCTTTATTTTTGTATGATTCACTGAAAACTGAATATACCTCCAACGGACTCATTCCATAAGGTGCGGGTGGTATGGAATCGGCCTTTTGGGCTTTAACCCCGGTGGATACTAAAAATAATAAACCGGCGATTACGCTAAGAATACGCTTCATGACCGTAGCTTATTTGGTGTTGATTACTTTGTTTAGTGTTACTGAATTTTTCGTTTGAAGAACATTAGCTCTGATAAATTAAACGACACTTTTACCGAGAATATTCTTTCTCTAACCAAATCATGCGATGTCGTCCCCCGCCAACCATACGAGAGATCGATGTCTATCGATGATGCTGTATGAGTCGGTATCCCGAAACCAGCAG
>DATFNI010000576.1:0-5243 GCA_035266485.1 Balneolales bacterium | reverse complement strand
CCGGATATCTACCTCAAAATGGAGGTTTCAAACCGGCATCCTGTCGTAGGACAACAAATTATTGCAAACGTGGTCATCTATTTCCGGAGCAATCTTCAGGTCATCTCGTATCAACCGATGGCCGGATGGAAAGCCGAGGGTTTCTGGAAAGAGGAGCTCGATGACAACCAGCAGCCCCGTGCCGAGTCCACCATCATCGACGGGGTCCGGTACCGGAAAGCTGTGCTCATGAGATACGCGCTGTTTCCCTCTAAAACGACCACGCTCCAGCTCAGTCCGTTTAAAGTTAATTGTACGGTCAGGTATTCGAGCGATTACGGGGATCCGTTCAGCAGCTTCTTCAATGGATTTGGAAGCGATCAACGATCGGTCGACCTGCAGACAGATCCCATCTCTGTCGATGTTAAGCAACTCCCTCCGGCCCCAGCCAACGCGACAGCACTTAATGCTGTGGGACAGTTTGACATATCACGATCTACCGACGATACCCAAGTCAGGGTTGGACAATCTGTAGAAATAAAAACAGTCATAAAGGGATCCGGCAATCTGGCGCTGATATCCAAGCCAAAATATCATTTCCCGAGTGCGTTTGAAGTGTATCAGCCCCAGGAACAATCAAATATCGATCACAATGGAAATCGTATTACGGGTACGAAAACATTCACAGATGTGATCATACCACGCAAGATCGGAACCTTTACCATACCGGGCACACGCCTTGCCTACTTCAACGATGCCGAACAGAAATACCAGTATGTAGATCTTAACCCGATCTCAGTAAATGTAAAAGCCAATCCATTTGCCGGGAATCTGACAACCTCAGAGTCCAGCGATCTTGGTATCCAGCCACTCAATGGTCTCGTTACCTGGCAGACAGAGGGATATCGATCCATATTTTCGCTCTGGTGGATGTGGGCGGGTCTCATATTGCCGCTCATTCTGATTGGCGTGGGTTATCAGCGGAAAATGTATCTCGATAAACTTCGAAACGACAGCCGATTCGCGCGATCGACACAGGCTACATCCCTGTCGGATCAGCATCTTTCCGAAGCCAAACAGGCAGCCCAAAAAGGTGATCTCAAAGAAGCATACTCAAAATTACATCAGACTGTTAGTGGTTTCATCGGCGATCGTATGGATTTGCCCCGGGCGGGATTAGAAGACCCGGTCTATGTTAAAGCATTACGGGATAAAGGAGTGGATATGGACATCGTAAAACGTATCGAGCGGCTTTTGACCAAATGTTCCACCATCCGCTATGCACCGCTTACCAGTCAGGAAGATTTTGCGCAGGATGCCAATGCGGCCGGTGAACTCATTAAATCTTTGCGGAAGTGGTTATGATCTCTGATTCATTTCATATTCGGTTACGTGACGTTACGCTTGCTATGTTTTTGGCAATGGTCTTCTTTGCCGGGTTGAATGTGAATGCTCAGGCACAGACCCTTGCTGATTCCATCAGGGATCTTTCGCCTCAGGCTATCTTCGATAAGGCGAATATCCAGATAGAGCTCAAACACTATCACAAGGCACTTGACCTGTACCAGGCTGTCAATCATCAGGATATGGCTTCGGGTCCCCTTTATCTCAACATGGGCATTGCCTGGACACAACTAGACTCGCTCGGCCTGGCAAAGTATTATTTTCTGAAGGCCGCGGATTTTCCTTCGACGAAATCAGAGGCTCTCCAGGGAGTTGACTATGTAAATAACCAGCTGGAGCATAATGAAACGCTGCTCCCACCCCTGCCCTGGGACCGTTTTTTCAGCTGGATAGAAAATGAAATCGGCATCCATTTTCTGGTATTAATCAGTATCATCATCATCAATCTCGGCGTCCTTTTATTTATCGCAACATGGTTATGGCCGCGGTATCGAAAGTGGATTAAGAGTCCGGGATATGGAATACTTGCGATTGGTATTATATTGTTGCTCCTGGCCGGTTTTACCGACTATCAGGCCAGACGCTTTACCCGGGCAATCCAGATTGTCAGGGAAAGCAACGTCCGGCAGAAGCCGGATTCGAATTCAGAGATTGTTAGTCTTTCCTATGAGGGCTACCGCTTCCGGATCGACCGTGAACGCTCACAAAATAATCCTGATTGGTATTATGTGCGCATGGGTAACGGTCAGTATGGATGGATCCACCGCAACGATTTGAAATTGTTTTGAACTGCTTGCTTCCCGGGCATTGATGGCGCCACTTGATCGCCGCCCGGGTTAATATACTGCTACTCTGACAGCCATAAGTCAGGTTTTTATCGGGGCAGCACATCAGCAAATTTACATACAGAGGACGGAACTGAAATGAGAGCCTGTTCTTCGAATAAAGTATTAACAAATTAATTGGAGATTATCATGGCGGATGTACAAAACTATATTGATGCGAATCAACAACGATTTATTGAAGAACTCTTTCATTTTTTGCGTATTCCCAGCATCAGTACTGATGATGAATACAAGAAAGACGTTCACAAGGCAGCAGAATTTATCGTCGGCAAGCTAAACGAGTTGGGATTTTCAAAGGTGCAGATTCATCCAACACAAGGTCATCCAATCGTTTACGGCGAATATCTGCACGCAGGGAATAACAAACCGACTGTTCTTATTTACGGCCACTACGATGTGCAGCCACCCGATCCGGTCGAACTGTGGGACAACCCACCCTTCGAACCAACCGTAAAAGATAATAAAGTATATGCCCGCGGATCGGCTGATGATAAAGGCCAGCTTTACATCCATATCAAAAGCATCGAATCGATTTTAAAGACCAATGGCGAGCTTCCTGTAAATGTAAAATTCATCCTGGAAGGGGAAGAAGAAATCGGATCGACGCATCTCGTACCGTTCATCAAAGAACACAAGAATCTGCTATCGTGCGATATGGTGCTGATCTCCGACACCGCCATGTTTGCACAAGATGTCCCTTCCATTACCTACGGACTTCGGGGCCTGACCTACATGGAAATCTTGTTGACCGGACCGAATCGTGATCTTCATTCCGGTGTATATGGTGGTGCGGTGGATAATCCTGCAAATGTCCTCTGTGAAATTATCGCCAAACTCAGAGGAGAAGACGGGCGTATTTTAATACCCGGTTTTTATGACAAGGTAAAACCGCTCACAGATGAAGAAAAAGAAGAATACCGCCGGCTGCCATTTGACGAATCGGAATATGAAAAGGATCTGGGCATCGCCGAAGTGAAAGGCGAAAAGGGTTACTTTACGCTTGAACGTGCTTCTGCACGGCCATCGCTGGATGTAAACGGCCTCTGGAGCGGATATCAGGGACAGGGTGCCAAAACGGTGCTGCCTGCCAAAGCAGGTGCCAAGGTTAGCATGCGGCTTGTCCCGGATCAGGATCCGAAAGAGATTGCTCAATTATTCCGGGACTATGTAAAAAAACTGGCCCCCAAAACCGTCACTGTTGAAATCGTTGAGCACCACGGCGGCCATCCGTCTGTTGTGGACATCAATTTTTACGGTATCCAGGCTGCTGCCGAAGCATTTGAACATGTATATGGCAAGAAGCCTCTTTTCTCTCGCGAAGGCGGATCTATCCCGATTGTAGCCGATTTTCAAAAGATCCTGGGTGTCGATTCCATCCTGATGGGTTTCAGCCTGGACAGCGATGCCATCCACTCACCCAATGAACATTTCTCCCTGACAGATTTTGTGCGTGGCATCAAAACATCCGCACATTTCATGCAGGTGCTGAACAAATACGTTCCGGAGAAGGCATAGTCTGTCCCCTACGAGGGGACTTAGAGGGGGTGTTACCATGTGTATTATAATCTTAGAGCGTATGGTATAATTAAGACGCTGAGTAACACCCACCTTAGTCCTCCCTCAAAGGAGGAATTTTAAATCACCTGTTTTTATTTAAGCGAAGCAATACGGATTACTTCCAAATACTTGAAATCACGGCTGCCTTAGCCGGCCCTGATTTTTCGAGCCTGTACATGGCTTCGATGGTGCGAAGTACGTTATAGTGGTTGATTTCCATGCTGTATTTCCCTGCTTTCACCATTGGACCGACAAAAATAGTTGGAATGCGATTTTTTGGTGTTCCGTTATCTTCATCATATGTGACGATAAGAAGACTGTTGTGCTTCATGGCCCATTTCACATAAGGTCCCAGATGGTGTTCCAGCCATAAATCACCTTCTTTAATGGTTGTTATCCCTCCTGCTGATCTTGTCCCATTATGCATGTCGTGGTCTTCATCCGGCATAACAAAGGAGACTGTGGGCAATTTGCTGTAATCGACGGGCATCCGGAAAAGTGGTTGGTTGGTCGTTGCAGGGATATTATGCTCGCCTGTACCCATCCAGTCGACCCATGGGTTGTGTTTGCGGGCGTAGAGTGGAGAGCCACCTTCGAATTTGCTCTTGCCATACCCGCACCCGGGATCACCTGTTTCTTTCATGGCATCGGAGTATCCCGCAAAGCTGTAGCCCGCGTGAATAAGCGCCCACCCCAGGTTCATTGTATGAAAAGGAGTTACGCTTTTCAGGCAATGGTCATCAGTAACCCCATGTATTGATCCGGCATAGATGGCCAGGTAATTCGGCTGACTCGGATGGGTCACTCCATGGGCATCAGTGAACAGAGCCCCTTCTCCGGCTAATTGATTTATGTACGGCGCATTTTTATTTCCCATGATTTGATCAAAACTGTGATTCTCTTCCATAACAATAATCACATGGTCGGGACGGGGTAGTTTATCCTGTGCCTGTGCATTGAAGAAAAGAAAACAGGCAAATACGAAGAGCAGCAGAAGTTTTTTCATAGTGTTTCGCGATTTGTATATGATTGATTTCCGGTCAGAAAAACCCTGACAATTTACTAATCAACGGCCAGCTTTTTATTAATCATACATTAACTTTTTGTGAATACAGCCCCTCAACTCTGCATTCGTTTTACTTGATTGACAGATACGGGATAGCTATTATGGATCGCCGCTTTTTAATTCATTTATTTGTGTTGAGATTGAGAGGATCTACTCTCAAAAGTATTTTATTAAGGATTTATTTATGGAAGGAAATCAAACAGGCAATTCCCACGACCAATACAGCCACAGCTTCTTCGGCCATCCCCGGGGCCTGGCAACACTATTTTTTACCGAGATGTGGGAGCGATTCAGCTTCTATGGCATGAGGGCTATCCTCGTACTTTTTATGATCGCCACAATCTCGAATGGGGGGATGCAGCTCAACGTCGAAACAGCTACCGCTATCTACG
>DATFNI010000575.1:0-6539 GCA_035266485.1 Balneolales bacterium | reverse complement strand
ATAGGCGCCGGAAAAAGGGATTCGGATTTAGCGGACAATGATATCTTCATAAACCGTCATGCGAAAGTCATCCGTTGGTTGAGAAAGCTGCCGTGGATCAGGGGCATATATTATAGTGGTGGCACCGTTCACGGCAGCCATTTACTGAAGAAAGACCTGGATCTGTTCATCGTGGCTCATTCGTGCCGTATCTGGCTGCTTTACACCTTGTTAAAGGGATTTGCCCTTGTTGTGCGGAAACGCAGTATCCTCTGCTTCAACTACCTGGTTGATGAGTCTGCCCTTGTCATTCATCATCAGCGCGACTTGTATACAGCGCATCAACTGGCATGTCTGCAGACTGCTTTGCCCGGCAGTGATATGCCGGAGCCATTACACTATAATCAATGGGTATATGATTTATTCCCCAATCTGGAGAAAGCAAAACCAGTGCCCGTTGAAAAAAGGGATGTCAGTTCGTCATGGTGGTATTGGATGAATTTGACGGTGATGGGATTATGGACCGGGTGGTGGAGCCGGAAAGGACTGAAAAACCGTCAGGGCGGAATCCTCTGGGATTTTCACAGGATCAAATTGCATACCCGAGATCATCGCCCCTTTGTCTATAAGAAGTACCAGGCTCTTTTGCAGGATGTAAAGCTCAGAATCCTGGCATCCAACAGACAAATGGCCTCATCCGCCTATAAATATTCCCAAACCAGAGATCCGGGAACAGTGGTAACCTTTGCAATCAACGGGGAAAAAGAGAGGGAGCCAAAATGACAAAGGTGTTGCTTGGACAATCGTACTATCTCAGGTTCGATGCAAAACTTTGGAGGGCCCGCCAGCCGTATCCCCCTCTTGGCACACTGTATGCAGCTTCCTTGCTACGCAGCAACGGGTACAAGGTGTCTTTCTTTGACGCTATGATAGCAGAATCGGAAACTGAATGGGCGCAAGCATTGGACCGGGAAGGTCCTGATTTTGCTGTTTTGTACGAAGACAATTTCAACTATCTCTCGAAAATGTGCCTGTTGCGCATGCGGGAAGCAGCTTTCAAAATGATTGATATGGCAAAAATACGCGGAATACCTATTGTCGTCTGCGGATCTGATGCCACAGATCACGCCGGTCTCTACCTGAACCGCGGTGCCAGGTACGTTATAAGCGGAGAGGGAGAGCAAACACTGCTGGAGCTGATCGGTCATGTTGATGGGAAAACCAATACCGGCGTTCATGATGTACCAGGCTTGATTTACCACGCTCCTGAATGTGGCGGTACCCTTCTCCGTACCTGCTCACGACGACTAATCCGTGATCTCGACAATATGCCGTTTCCCGCCTGGGATTTGATTGAGATGGACCGCTATCGGCAAATCTGGTACAGCCATCATGGATATTTTTCACTTAATATGGTGACATCCCGGGGGTGTCCATACCATTGCAACTGGTGTTCAAAACCGATCTGGGGACAACACTATCATTACCGGTCGCCAGAAAATGTTGTAAAGGAAATGGAGTTACTCAGTAAAAGTTATCGTGCGGATGAAATTTGGTTTATGGATGATATATTCGGACTTAAACCCGGCTGGCTACACCAGCTTGCCGATATCCTCCAGGCGAAAGAATTGTCTATTCCTTTCAAATGCTTGAATCGTCCCGACCTTCTTTTGACAAAAGACCGAATCCGGGATCTCAAGCGGGCGGGATGCCGAATCGTATGGGTTGGAGCCGAGTCCGGTTCCCAACAAATTCTCGATGCAATGGAAAAGGGGACAAAGGTCGAACAACTCGTCGAAGTCGCACATAAGCTGCATGATGCCGGGATTCAATCGGGTTATTTCCTTCAGTTCGGATATCCGGGAGAGCAACTGTCAGATATCCTGAAAACCATAAAAATGGTGTATAAAGCAAACCCGGACGATATCGGCATCTCTGTTTCTTACCCTCTGCCTGGTACGCCGTTTTTTGAAAAAGTGAAACAACAATTAGGTACCAAACAGAACTGGATCGATTCCGATGATCTGGCCATGATGTACAATGGGCCGTACCATACCCGTTTTTATCGTGCCCTTCATCAATTTGTTCATAAACTGCTAACTATTCGTAAACGGTGGCAAAAGATATCCGACTTCGTACGGTCAGGTAATGCCGGGTATTTGCCCGGTTTCAGACAACTGGCTGGAGCTGTTTATCATATTTTGAGTCTGCCCTTGCTCTTTATGCGTCTCGTGGTACTCAGCCGTCTTTCCCCAGGTGATATCCGGTGGAAAAAAATAATATCCATATCCCATGAATGAGACGATTGGTCATACTGTTTCCATGCACCGGTTTGCAACAATTCAAGACGCATTCGATGGCGTCGCCGCTATTTATGATGGGCCATTCGGCAACAATAGTTTAATTCAGAGAATACGGGAGATGGTCTGGACTGAGATTCTGAACAGAGCACCGGTAAAAGCCGACATCCTGGATCTTGGCTGCGGTACGGGTATCGATGCCGTGCATCTGGCTGGCCTGGGTTACCGGGTTTGGGCTGTCGACGGATCGGCCAATATGGTTATGAAAACCATTGATCGAGTTGCCGGACAAGGTCTCTCAAAACAGGTTCTCGTTAAGCAGGCTGGATTCCACGAACTGTCCGGGACGTTTGACAACCGGTTTGATCTGATCTATTCAAATTTTGGAGCACTCAATTGCGTATCGAATATTCGCTGTCTGGCGAAAGATTGCGCCGGGTTGCTGCAACCCGGTGGATTATTGATCGTAAATGTGATGGGAAAATATTGTCCCTGGGAGGTTGGATACTATTTATTACATGGGCATCCGCGCCGTGCCTTTGTGCGCTGGAGCAACCGCTTTCGACAGGTTCCTCTTGGCAAGGGAAAAGTGTGGACAAAATATTACAGTCCTCAACAATGGTATCGTTTCTTCGCAGATCGCTTCCGGCTTGTGGGTTACCGGGGAATGAGCGTGGCCGTACCGCCTCCCTATCTCGAATCGTGGGGCATAGATCATCCGGAGTTGTTTGGAATTTTAGATCGCCTGGATGAGAAATTAACCGGGATGCGGTTTTTCCGGAACATGGGAGATCATTTTTTAATGACCCTGAGACTCAAATAAAAAATGGAATACAATGGAATAACATATGTGGACCGGCAGGTTTTATCGCAAGTTTGGCAATGTCCGGTTTGTCTCAGGAATTTGGTAGAGGTAGAAAGCGATAATCCGGAGTGCGAAAACTGTGGCAGGATATATAAGAAAAAAGAGGATATTTGGCATTTTTCCCCCGATGTTTCGGATGCTGAGAAAGAGTTTATCCATTCTTACGACAAAATAAGATTTTCAGAAGGATGGGGAAGTAAAAATCCGGAATATTATCTCAGGCTGCCATACATGGATATAACACGGCGGCATCCGGAAATCTGGAAGATACGAGCCGGAAACTGGGATTTATTTATTCAGAAAGTACTGATCCCGATGGAAAAGGGCAGGCAAGGGCCTTTGCAAATACTTGATATAGGGGCCGGTAATGGCTGGGCATCATACCGGTTGGCCGAACGCGGGCATAAGGTGTTTGCGATTGATATCAGGGACGGCGACCGCGATGGACTTGGAGCCTGCAAGTATTATCCCGTTTCACCTGTTAGGGTGCTTGCGGATATGAATCATCTGCCATTCCGGGAGGGTATGGCCGATTTGATTCTCTATAATGCTTCACTGCATTATTCTTCTGATTACTATCAAACCCTGAAAGAAGGGTTTCGCGTCCTGGTCCGTGACGGAAGGCTGGTAATCATCGATACGCCCTGGTATTCCACGGATAGGGAGGGCCGGAGAATGTTGAAAGAAAACTATCGCCGGTATATTCATGAATATCCGCCTGTTTCCCCGGTATCATCCTTTCAGGGATATTTAACAAAAGACCGGATGGCCAATCTGGAGACCCGTTTATTGATGAAAGGATCAGTTTATCTGGCGAGATCAACCTTTGCGGACCGGCTTAAGAGAAAATGGCGTAAAATTCGCGGTCTTCGGGAGCCTGCTCTTTTCCCGGTTTTGTCGTTTCGTCATGATGTATCATATACGCTGCCCGGTGAGTTTATGGATTCAAGGCTGCGCAAAATACCAGTTCTCCAATCCGTCTATTTCAGCCTTTTAACGATTCGTCAGCACTATGCGGAGCGCTTTCGTTACAACCACGAACATTTTGAGCAAGTTAACGATCGCAGATTCCTGGTAACCCGCTGGGTTTTTCCGCCCCGTCTGATGCGTTCCGGAGCGTGGATGGCGGAGGTGCTTGCCGGTTCACCGGGAATGGTTCCACACGGCGGCAAGCTGCTTGATCTTGGCACGGGAAGCGGCGTACTGGCTATTACAGCTTCGCCGATTGCCGGAGAGGTAATTGGGGTTGATAATAATCCGGATGCTGTTTCGTGTGCCCGGAGAAATGCATTACGATTGCACTGTACAAACGTGCGATTCGTGGAAGGCGATCTTTTTGAACCGTTTAAGGATGAACGATTCGACTGTGTTCTGTGTAACCCGCCTTATTTCAAAGGCCGCCCGGCTGACCGACTGGATGGCGCCTGGCGTTCCGAATCATTCCTTATCCGCATGGCAGATGAACTTCGGGATCACCTGAATCAACAGGGATATGCACTGATGGTCTTATCGGATCACGGTGAGTCGGAGTGGCTGCTCGACCGGCTGTGGCAGGCCGGATATGGAATCGAGGCTGTTGTGCACCGCGATTATGTGAACGAGGTGTTGGTTCTGTATAAAATATATGGTGACCGGTCATGATTCTGTTCTATAATCCACCCAGTTCAGCAGACAAAAAACCCGTGATGCCCTTAGCCCTTCTGGCACTCGGAGCCATTCTGGAAGGGTTGTACGAATATCAGATTATCGATGGGAATCTTGTGGATGACCCTGTTGGATATATAAGTAATCTGATACAGACCCAAGGAGTCGATATTCTGGGAGTAACCGTAATGGGTGGTCCTCAACTGGAGAATGCCGTTCCGGTGTGCCGGGTGTTAAAAATTCTCCATCCTGAAATCAATATCGTTTGGGGCGGATATTTCCCCACGCAGCATTATGATGTCTGCCTGCGGGCGGGTTATGTGGATTACGTGATCAGGGGACACGGGGAATATGCGTTCAGAGATTTGATCACCGGCATCCGTAACGGACGTGATCTGCTCCGGAACCCCATTGACGGAGTAGCATTTAGGGAACCGGCATCACAGGCCATTGTAAAGTCGAACGTAACCACGGTGCCGCATCCTGGTGAATTGCCCTCGTTTCCGTATCACAGGATTGACATGTCTGGTTACCCGAGAAAGACGTATCTGGGACGTCGAACGCTTTCACACCACTCAAGCTACGGCTGTCCCTTTTATTGCAACTTTTGTGCCGTGGTGAATATGGTTAATGGCCGCTGGAAAGCGCAATCCGCCCGGCGGACTGCGGATACGGTTCGTCACCTGGTGTCAAAATATGGAGCCGACGGCATCGAATTTTTCGACAATAATTTCTTCGTAAATGAAGGGAGAACAGCTGAATTTTCCGACCGGATCAAAAGACTTGGAATCAACTGGTGGGGGGAGGCCCGGATCGATACCATGATGAAGTATTCGGATTCCACGTGGCAGAAGATGCGGAGAAGCGGGTTGAAAATGGTGTTTCTTGGAGCTGAGTCCGGATCGGACGAAACGTTGCAACGGATGAACAAGGGCGGTAAAGCCAGCACCACTAAGACACTCGAGCTTGCAGGACGGATGCGAAACTATGGGATCATTCCCGAATACTCGTTCGTAATGGGCAATCCGCCGGAGCCTGAGAAAGATATCGAGGATACGATCAGATTTATCCGGAAAGTAAAACAGGTAAACCCGGAAACAGAGATCATCATGTATATGTACACACCCGTTCCATTATCCGGCGAGTTATTTGATCAGGCAAAAGCCAATGGTTTTACTTTTCCCGAAACACTGGAAGAGTGGGTCAGTCCGGTGTGGAAAGATTTTGCCCAGCGCCGCAGTCACAATTTGCCGTGGATCGGGGATCCGTTGCGCCGGCGCGTTCATAATTTCGAACGGGTTCTGAATGCGTACTATCCGACCGTAACAGATACCAGGCTGCAGGGTTGGATAAAGAAAATTCTTCAACTGACGGGCGGGCTCCGGTATCATCTTAATTATTACAGTTACCCTATGGAACTCAGAGTAATGCAGCGGCTCATTCATTACCAGCGACCGGAAACAAGTGGATTCTGAGGACCTAACCCGGATTATTCACGAGCATATATAAAATAACCAATTATCTACGTGTAAATATTTCATTTATGTAAAATCATCCATAGCCCAAATTTGGGGTACTGGCGATCAACTGCGAAATTTAGTGGTGGGTTGCGTTGTCCCGAAAATGGCTTGTCAAGCGTACCATAGTACGATTTCTGGCGCCATTTCCGTGACGCCTTGCCCACCACTAAATTTCTTGGTGAATAATCCGGGCTAACCAGAAAAGAACAACATTCCAGTTATGATGAGTAA
>DATFNI010000574.1:0-4390 GCA_035266485.1 Balneolales bacterium | reverse complement strand
CATCCACCTGTTGGTCCCTCTCTATATCACGGATAAAAAAACAGCCCTTATCGGGGTCGGTCCGCGCGGTAACAACGAAGCGTATTCTGAAACGGATGGTAATTTCCTGGTCTCTTTAGGAAATCTCACCATCATGTCCATTCAGAAGACCTGGCTTCTTGAGGAACGGATTGAAAAAGAACGCATGGAAAAGGAACTGGGCATTGCCCGAACGATCCAGGAGGGCCTTTTCCCATCGGATATTCCCACCTTACCCGGACTCGATATTGCAGCACGCAATATTCCTTCTCGCCAGGTTGGAGGAGATTATTTTGATCTGATACCCGACGATCATTCCAATCTCACTGTCGCTGTGGGCGATGTCACCGGGAAAGGTGTTCCCGCCTCCCTGATCATGGCAAACATGCAGGCGTTACTGCATACTATGACCCCGTTGGACCTGACCCTGGAGCAGAAAACAGGCCGGATGAACGACATCATCTACAAAAATACGCCGCCCGATACCTTTGTAACTTTTTTCTGGGGATACCTGGACCCCAAAACCACAACGCTGCATTATATAAATGCCGGGCACAATCCCCCCCTTGTTTTTCACCAGGAGAATAATGAACCGGACAAGTTAACGACCGGCGGCTTGATACTGGGCGCCATGCCAACCCTTCAACCGTACCAGTCTGCAGACGTGACCTTGAAAAAGGGAGACGTATTTGTCATGTACACCGATGGGGTTACAGAAGCACGAAATGATAAAGATGAGGAATATGAGGAGGAAGGAATCATCGCCTGCGTTAACAAGTACAAGCAATCATCTGCGGCAGACATTCTTTCAAATATTTTCGATGATGTAATCCATTTTTCGGATAACAACATCGCCGATGACCTTACGCTTATCGTGATAAAGATTGGGTGAGGTTTGGATAAGGCAATTGAGTTAACTATTTCCACGTAATGTCATCCTCTGAGGTCCAAACCGTAATCCTATCCCAAGAAATCATCCCGAAAGCTTTCGGGATCCCGTTTGCATTTGGAAACGAGCGTAATACCTGAACGATTCGCTGCCGGCTGCTAACGGGATCCACCGCAGCGGATGACATCCACATACTAAACCAAATTATCACGCATTACACGACCACTGTCATCCTGATTTTCCCCCGAAATCGGGGGGAAGTAGGATCTCGTCTGTATTGGAAACGAGTGTAACACCTGAACGGCGCAGTGCCAGCTACTAACGGGATCCTAAGCTGATCCCGGGAACAGCCGGGATCAGCGGCAGGATGACATTTCTGTGTTTGGCGAGGGGGGCTTAGTTTTACCTTATACTGACCTGACGTTAAATAAATAACACGGACCAACATCAGAGGATGACATCCAAATCATCCACTATCAATTCATCGCTTTGCTCAATCCGAGGACTGTCGGGCTGACGGTATCTCCGTTTTTTCTTGCGAGGGCGGCTATTGTCTGGTACATGTGGTACCGGTTTACAATTTCATTGACATAACTCACCGTCTCCACACCGCGGCAAAAACCATATCTGGCGTCTTTATAGTATTTGCGCTGCATCAGTTTGATGAGTGCCTTCGCCACGTTATTCCAATTATTCGGATTCTCGTACTGATCCATCGCAAGCCGGCGCGCATCGGTTATGTGCCCCGGACCGGCATTATACGTTGCCAGTGCAAACTTCCATTGATCCGTAGAATCCATATAGGAATAATGATGAAGCTGTTCCTTAAGGATGCGTACACCCTCTTTCACGTTCAGCGCGACGTTCAGTAACGAATCTTTTGAGAATGGGGAGAACTGCGGCAGGACCTGCATTAAACCAACCGCACCCGTCCAGCTCTCCGCATCGGGATCAAATTTTGATTCCTGGGCAGCTATGGAAACCACCATCTTCCAGTCCACTCCCATTGAGTCCGCTATCGGCCTGATAAGCTTATCATACGGGGACAGGAGTCCCGAATATTTAGATGGCATTTGCACATGCTCGGCATAGATCTGCTGCTCATCCTCAAAATATTTGTGCCTGAGCACATTCAGAAACTCAGACCGTTTGGGCGGTTCGTTCGGGCCTGTCAGTTTGAAGTGTTTGTACAGGTACCGGTTCATCGCCAACTTGAGTTCCGGTGAGTTTTTACGAATCCCCCAGGCCACCGTATCATCTTTTGAGATCACAGGTCCGGCAACAATGCCATTCATGTAGGTCTTAGCTGCCTTAAACAGATTATGGTCGGCAACGGTCGCCTGAAAAGTCCCTTTCTTGACACCCAGCATCAGGGCCTCGGTATCATAATCTTCCGATACGACATTGATTTTTATCGGATATCCCTCATTTTGCAGCCGCTTCAGACTCTGGTAATACGAGCTGCGGCGACGTACACTGATTGTAATCGGACCAAGATCACCCACCGTCTTAGGTACAGGTTCTGAATAATCGGGCAACACGATAACCTGGTTAACCAGATTATAGGGTCGGGTAAAATCAATATATTTCTTGCGTTTTGGAGTGATAACATAGTTTGCAGCTATCACGTCCCCTTTCCCGCTGTTAAGCATATCGATCGGGTTCTCACCATCCCTGATGATTACGACCTCAACACTGAGCCCGTTCTCTTTTGCAAACTCATTGAAGAAGTCGTACTCGAAACCATGTTCGGTACCGTTATACAGAAAATAGGAACTCGAGTTATAACGGGTTATAAGCCTGATTACGCCTCGCCGTTTGATCGCATCCAAATCCCGTTTTACAGGTTTTGTAACGGTAACCTGATCATTTTGCAATGGTGGCGTCATTTTTTGTTGTTTGTTCTCAACCTGCTTTGAAGAACAACCAACAACGCCCAACGTAAACGCAACTATCCCGATTAATATGTAGCTTTTTTTAAAATACGAACTTATTAAAGGCATTATGTTCCAATTGGTGAACAGAAAAACCCCGGTTACCCCAAGGCGTGTTACGGGCGGCAGCCTTTTATTCCCCCTCTTATTCCTGACTGCAAAAAATCACCCGTAATGTGTTTCAGATTATTCACCCGCGGCTTCCCATAGCAGCGAACATTCTTTGATTGCTGTATCTCCGATCCCATATAACACAGGCTCGGTATTAATTGCTGATATAACTTGATGTAAGCTAAGCATTTTGGATTTTATATAACCTATTTTTACTGATTAGAAGATCTTGATAAAGTTCTTACCAGTTGTCAGACATTTGTCTCTAACGTTTCTAACCCAACGTTAAGTGTATATAGAGTAAATAGTTAAATCGTTAAAATTATTGTTTATGTTAAGATAAGCCCGTTTTGGTATTAGAATTTTCTAAACTTAATTTGTTATGCTAACAGATAACACATTGCCTACCATTCCGCTTTACCTGTCAGAACCCGGGTGAACGACTCGCTTCCTTTACAATCTGTACACAGTGTCTTTACCGTAAACTCGATACCTCAAACTTGAGCCTTTGTCCGCCGAATAGTAGCTTGGCATGGTTATTTCAAACCAGGTTTAAGGATTTCAATAGTTAGATATTATTCCATTTTAAAAAGCCAATTTTGTATTCCTACTACCCATCATTTTTAAAGATTAACGCATCCAAAAACAGGAAAGCATTTTATGCCCTTGCCGGGGTGATGCTCCTGTTTTGGTTGCTTAGATGGTTAAATGGCGACTATCGGCTTGCGGATTCCAATGAGTATATTCAAACGGCCCATCTGATAAAAAATGGAAGCTGGTTCCTGCCCGCTTCGAATCCGGCGCAGGCGGCCATGCTTACCAAACGCCCTTTTCTTTATCCCTTATGGCTGCTTTTTACGGGTCCGGCAAGTGACGGGGTAACAGCATTTCTTCAAAATATATGCGGACTTCTCACTCTCTTCATGGCAGTAAAACTCTTCGAGATGAAAGGAGGACAAAAGCCATCTATTCTGTTCCTTTTTATACTTCTGACACCATGCATCTTTATTTATACCCACTTATTGATGACAGAGGTGATAGCGGCGAGTCTCATCACATTACTCGCAGTTTTATGCTTCTCGGAGTTTAGCCGGCGAAAATTCATTGGCATTCAAGTAATTATAGGTCTTCTTCCTTTTCTGAAGCCGGTATTTTACCCTTTTGTATTTATAAATTTTTTTTACTGGCTGTTTCTTTATTTCAAAAGGAAACATGCAATAATGCTTCTTTCTGCGGTTCCAGTACTGCTCATGTTCTCATATATGGGGTTTAATAGTTACCGGACGGGTTATTTCCAGTTCTCATCTATTCAAACCATCAATCTTGAAAACTATAATCTCTTCTATTTCGAGGTTACGGAAAACGGGTATAACCGGGCGGCACAATTGAAGGATTCTTTGGATCAGGAGGCCTTAAAATATTCGAGTTTCAGGGACAG
>DATFNI010000573.1:0-7282 GCA_035266485.1 Balneolales bacterium | reverse complement strand
ACACGCAAGGTGAGATTAACCGTCTGCTGTTTAATGGTACCCAGTATGTACCGATTGGCCGGACTGCGGTCGACCGTGCTCACATACTGCAGCCTGTTATGGTTGTTCTGATAACTGAAAGTGGCTCCAACCCGGAAATTGTCGGTTATCAGCGCATTTATGCCGGGTCCGAGTTGGTAACTGTTTGTCGAATGGTGCATCCCCTGCATGATATCGTAGGAAAACGAAAGCGACACATCCCTGGAATTATCCGTTGAGAGCTGACCGGAGAGATCATAGTTCGAGGGCATTTTTACAGCATAACCACCACGAAGCAGGCGTATATCCAAAGAGGGGGTATTATAGGTCAGGTTGGCTGAAAACGTCCATTTATTTCTGAAGGTCGGGGAGAATGAGATATTGAATCCTGATCCAAGATAAGTACCATTGAAATTCCAGTTGTTAAATTGGTCAAGATAGATGGAATAGGTACGGAAGATAGATATCGGTTTGTTGACGAAGAAAGAAATCTCATTCACCTGGTTGATGGCATCTACTGTTTGCATATATCCGAGGTCGTTCAGTTCCAGTCCGGGAGAATACCAGCTCAGGCTCGTGTAATAGCGCCAAAGTCCCTTCGAACCTTTCCCTATTTTAATCTTGCCTCCAAACCCGTTAAGAAATGTCCGGGAACTATCAATATTCAAATAGTTTTGTCCGGGTCTTTGGTAATAGCGGGCAGGAGATTCCTGCAATAAGGTAATCGCCTGCTTACTGCCCTTGATGTAACTGCCGACCAGCTTGGCGTCCACGTAAAACTCTTTATTGTTCCATTGATGCAAAAGATCCAATCCGCCGGTATAGGCGTCCCGGCCCAGGAAATTGAGACTTTGATTATGGATAAAACGATTGGTAGAGGTGAGAATACCTCCCATAATCGTATTTCCGTGATGATAATCTTTCTGAATACGTGCCACCATGTAGTTTGTCAGCGGCTCCACAGGTTGATGAGTGATATCACCATTAAGGTTACTCAATGAGGCCTGTTCCCTTGATGTGAGGCTCTGCATGATACCTACGGATAGCCCCTTCGCTGTTTTTCCGCTGATCTTGACCGCACTCAGGATGGTTGTCTGATCGGGAGACTTTACGTATTGGCTGTCTGTCGGATTGATTATGTAAGATGGCGCATGACCAATTCTCCGGGAATAGAAAAGATTGATGTCGTCGATGTTATAATCGAAAATATTTTTTCCCTCTATGAAAAAGGGGCGTTTTTCATCGTAAAATGTCTCGTATGCCGTGAGGTTCATAACCGATGGGTCGGCTTCCACCTGTCCGAAATCGGGATTCAATGCCATATCGAGAGTGAAATTACTTGTCAGACCGACTTTGGCATTCAGACCTACATTCCCTCCAAAGCTCCTTCCTTTATCTGCAAAAGGGTTGCCGGGTTCTTTTTTGAAGGTATTCAGTTTACCCAGGGTATAGGGGAGAATCTCGATATGGCGGGATTTCTTCAGACCCCTGATGCCTTTCAGCACTCCAAAATTGTAGATGACGCCGGGACCGGTTAGCGTTTGCACTTCCCAGTCGTCTTCTTCCTGCAATCTGCCTATCCATCGCCAGCAGTGCATGCCCCAGGTTTGCACCGAGTCGCTGCTGTAGCGCAACTGGTTCAACGGGATCTTCATTTCAGCCACCCAGGCGGAGTCCTCCATGCCCACTTTCCCATACCAAACCGGGTTCCAGCTGACATCCCAGTTGGAGGGATTCATCAAAACCAGGTCGATCTTTTGGCCGAAGGCGGTAAGATCGAACTCGAAACCGGTCTGGTCATCGTTGTAGCTGTCGAAGTTGATACCTACAATGTCCCCTTCAAATTCATCGCGAGATCCCGCAATTCTTTGGATTTTGTCCGGTTGCGAATCATAAGACCGGATAGCCACATAGATGTTCTTATTATCGTACAGGACTTTCAGCTCGGTGCGTTGCGAGGGTTTGCCGCCTTCGTCCGGGGTAAACTGGGTGAAATGGCTCGCCCATACACCTGTTTTCCAGCAGGGATCATTGAGTTTCCCATCGATGACGGGTGGAGGCGTGGTCAACCGCATCGTAGTGTAGACCCTGTGTTTAGCCCTGGACTCTATCTTATGAGCAACTGTTGAATCATTGGGACTTTCGGCAGACTGCCTGCTATATGCCCGGGAGTAGGGCATCGCGGTAATCAACAGTAAGCATAAAATGGCCAGCAAATGGGTGCTAATGTTGTCGGATAACATTACGGACTATCAAAGTGCGAGAGGGAATGTTTAAAAAAGACAGTAATATAAAAATGAGCCACGATCACAGATATGTTTTGCGATTAGTATCTATAAATCCTGTGAATGACTTTGATCAAAATTTGTAAATGCAGGGTATGGCTTGTTTACCCTGCATTTACTCAGCTGATGAGCAACTGTCATGAATTATCGGCTCTTCTCTCCAGTTCTTCCCGTTTGAGGGTGATCAGATGGCCGATCGGCTTCCCGTTTCGGTAGGTGATGACACGTAACGTGATTGGTCCGTCCGGCAAAACAAATGCATTGGTATATTTCGTACAATGGTTATCCGGCATTTCCCCATCGATGGTGTAATAAATATCCAGCCCGGGCATTTCGGATGCCATTTCGATGGTCATCTTCCCGTCCTTCATAGTAGTATTTACGATGGCGTCATAAACAGCACGAGAGTAGTTGACGCCCGCTTCATCAGCCCGGGGAAAAAAGGCTTCCATCCGTTTGGCAAAATCCGGCCAGTTTTTTGAATCCTTTTGTGACCAGAATACTTCGGATAGAGCCCACGCCCGTGGATAAGTCATGTACTCGACATATCGCAACGTTGGAACCTGCTCGGTCCAGAGATTGCCCTGACCTCCAAGGATATATTTGGGATTGACACTGTCCGGTACAGGCTCATAACTGTACGCTTTTTCCGTACGGAGATTGGCGTAAATAGGAGGATCAACAGTTGGATCACCCTGGCAGTAATCAAGGTAGGTATAGGTCGTGGGTGTCATGATGACATTATGTCCCATTTGGGCTGCTTCAATGCCGCCCTGGATGCCCCGCCAGCTCATCACGGTGGCGTCGGGGGAGATCCCTCCATCCAGTATCTCATCCCATCCAATCATTTTTTTGCCCTTGGATTCGATGATTTTTTCCACCCGATTCATGAAATACCCTTGCAGGTCTTCGACGTGCCGTATGTTCAGCTTCTTCATGAGGGCTTTGCATTGGGCATTCTTTTCCCAATAACCTTTATAGCACTCATCCCCGCCGACATGGATATACTGGCCAGGGAACAGAGCCGCCACTTCCGTGAACACCTTGTCGAGGAACTTGTACACATTCTCATCGGCCGGGTTGAGCGTATTATCTACAAACATCTGGAAGGTGCCGTTCGGATACCACTCGGCAAACTTGGAACCGGGATTTACTTTGATGCTGGTGTCCTTGGTGCAGCTAAGTTCCGGATACGATGCGATGGCCGCCATGCTATGACCCGGAACATCAATTTCCGGTACAATCGTAACGAAACGATCCTGGGCGTACTTTACGACTTCGCGGATATCATCCTGTGTATAGAATCCACCCACGGTAGCCGGTTCGCCCGGTTTCGGAGCCATGCGGTCGCCGAAGTGGCCATACCGCTTCACACGCCATGCACCCACGGTGGTCAGTTTTGGGTAAGATTTGATCTCGATACGCCATCCGTTGTCATCGGTCAGGTGCCAGTGAAAACGGTTGTACTTGAACCGCGCAATCTGATCGATATACTCTTCCACCTCTTTTTTTGAAAAAAAGTGACGGCTCACATCAAGCATGATGCCGCGCCATGCGAAACGTGGGTAATCGGTTATCTGAACGGCAGGAACCATCCATTTTTGGTGTGCAACAGCTTTCCCATCGATTTCTTTGGGCATGAGTTGAAAGAGCGTTTGCATGCCGTAAAACAAACCGGCCGGTTCATTGGCAGTTATAATGATTCCTCGTGGTGATACCGTGAGCGTATAACCTTCTTTACCAATGACCGAGTGGTTCTTTTTATCCAGATTCAACCGGATGCTCCCTGAATTACCTTCCCGGGCCCGTAAGGAGAAACCGGTTGGGGTATTCAGTTTCTGAACCAACATCTCTGCCACATTTTTTGCTGCTGCCTGATTGTAACTGACCATCGAACTCCTGGTGAGTTGATATACACCCGATGATGGCTTCATCTCGACCGGTTCCGGGATCAGATTTATGTTATGATTTTGTGCCCTGACTGATGTAGTAATCACGACGAGCATCACAAGAAATAGATATCTCATACTCCACCCTCAAATCTTTTAGATAGTGTTAAAAAGACTAAGCAGCTATAAATCCTCCGTCCATTCTCTCGATTTATACTGCAGATGATGCGTTACGCTGCATACGATCGTAAGCACGACTCTTGTTTGACCAAAGTAATTAAAAAGTAGAAATATACATACAGCAGGGAATGATCAATTATCAAATATCAATGAACAATATTCCTAGTGCTGCAGGCAGATTATACCTTTCAATAGTGACGACTTAATAACCATTAACTTATTAACCCAATAACTTTATGTATTTCTATCTCTCGGGTTGTTATACTATTTTATCATGGTTTGAGCACCGTAAAGTAACAGAGTTTGAGGGTCATATGTTTAGTACGCTTCTATCATCAAAAAGAAATCCGTTCTTCCTTTTTGGGATTATCATTTTACTTAGCCTGCTGGGATGTAATCAGTCGGGTAAACCCCTTTATAAAGATGCAAAGGCACCCATCAACAAGAGGGTGGAAGATCTTCTGAGCCGGATGACGCTTGAGGAAAAGGTGTCGCAGCTTTATGGAATCGGGATCGGTGATACATCCGCGTTTGACAGCCATGGAAACTACCTTGGCAGCAGTGATACGACGCGTCTTAAGTTAGGTGTGGGGTCGTTTGGGATATCGCGTCTGGGGGGAACACCTAAACTCCGTGCCGAACAGATCAACAGTATTCAGAAGTACCTGCTGCAACATTCCCGCCTGGGTATTCCGGGACTGGTTTTCAGTGAGGCGTTGCATGGGTTTATGGCCAACGGTGCCACGAGCTTCCCGCAGGCTATCGCGCTGGGGAGTACCTGGGATACGTTGCTTGTCGAACAGGTATTCCAGGCAGCCGGTCTGGAAGCACGGTCTCGCGGAACAACGCAGGTACTGGCGCCGGTACTCGACCTGGCCCGTGACCCGCGCTGGGGACGGACCGAAGAGTGTTACAGTGAAGATCCATATCTGGCGTCCCGGATTGGAATGGCAGCGGTATTTGGCCTGCAGGGGCGGGCGGATACGATCAATAATGATCATGTGGCAACAACCCTCAAACACTTTGCCGGTCATGGGGAGCCAAAAGGCGGACGCAACATCGCACCACTCAACTACGGGGAACGGTATTTCCGTGAAAATTTTCTCTACCCGTTCAAGATGGCAGTCCAACGAGCCCACGCGCAGTCACTGATGGCCTCCTACAATGAATGGGATGGCGTTCCCAACCATGTGAATTACAAGCTGTTGACTGAAATCCTGCGAAACGAGTGGGGGTTTGACGGATATGTGATGAGTGATGGCGGTGGGATGTCTTTGCTTTACGGGGTGCATCATGTAGCAAAAGATACTGCCGAAGCCGGACGGATGGCGATCGAGGCTGGTCTTGATTATGCACTGGGCAGCTATAACTGCTTTACCCCACTGGTTCGGGAAGTCAGGAATGGGGTAGTCCCCGAGGCGGATATCGATCGGGCCGTCAGTGGCATTCTTCGGGTAAAATTCCGGCTTGGATTATTTGATCATCCTTTCGTCGATCCGAATAAAGCCGCTGAAGTAACCAATGATAACGCACATAAGGCGCTCGCCCTAAAAGCAGCCGAAGAGGCGATGATCTTGCTGAAAAATGATCATCAAACGTTGCCGTTCGATTCAACAAAGATGAAGACGCTGGCTGTGATTGGTCCGAATGCGGCCGGGATCCATCTCGGCGGATATTCGCCGGTTCCGATGCATGGAATCGATGTACTACAGGGTATCCGTGATTACGCCAAGAACCGGTTTAAGGTGGAATATGCCGAAGGCTGTAAAATTACCACAAACAAGGTGTGCAACTGGCTGGTCAATGAAAAACCGGTACCTAACACTAAAGAAGATGATGAAAGGCTCATCGCGCAGGCCGTACGCACGGCAAAGAATAGCGACGCGGTGTTGCTGGTTCTTGGCGGCAACGAGTTGACAGACCGGGAGGCGTGGAACGAGGAACACCTTGGGGATCGTGATAACCTGGACCTGTTGGGAAGGCAGGATGAACTTGCGAAAGCAGTTATTGCTACGGGTAAACCCGTCGTTGTTCTGTTGATAAACGGACGTCCACTGACGATCAATTACCTGCAGGATCATGCGGATGCGATCATCGAGGGTTGGTACCTGGGTGAGGAAACCGGGCCGGCAGTGGCTAATGTATTGTTTGGAAGGGCAAACCCGAGTGGTAAACTTACCATTACGTTCCCGAGATCGGTCGGGCAGTTACCGGATTTTTATGATAAAAAACCGAGCGATTTCCGTCATTATGTGTGGGCGAACTCGACGCCTTTGTATCCATTTGGTTATGGCCTGAGTTATACGACGTTTGTCTATTCCAACTTAAAAATATCACCCAAACAAATCCTGCCCGACGGGATCGCAACCGTTAGTGTAGATGTGCAAAATACAGGAACACGTGCCGGCGATGAGGTGGCGGAGATGTACATACATGATATTATCAGTTTTCCGACACGCCCGGTTCAGGAACTGAGGAGTTTTGCAAGGGTACAACTAAATCCGGGGCAGACAAAAACGGTAACGTTTAAGCTGAATAAAGAAAAACTTGAGGCTCTTGATTTAAATATGAAAAATGTTGTCCAACCCGGTGCCTTTGAAATCATGGTCGGGGGCAGCTCTGCCAGCGTCATAAGAGATACGTTAATGGTTGCCGGTAAAAAAGAGATATAAGAGCTGGCAATAGTCGGATCAGGCTGGGTGGAAGATACGGTAAATATTGTATCGTCAACAAGATAGCATAAATTGGGATGACGAATGCTTCTACTTGTAATATTAGCGTTATCATTTTACAGTGCATTTGTTGATTGAAATGATTTATTTGAATAGAATCACCATCAATCAATAAATACCAATAGAATCTGTTCATTATGGCAAATAATGTGTAAAAAAAGGCAGGTTATGATCGGCG
>DATFNI010000572.1:0-4541 GCA_035266485.1 Balneolales bacterium | reverse complement strand
AGGGGCGGTTATCTGTTATTGGTAACCTGCCTTACTATATCACAAGTCCCATTCTTTTTTCTGTTCTGGATCAGTCCCGGTTTTTCGATAAAGCTGTTTTTATGATTCAGAAAGAAGTTGCAGAACGAATAACTGCTCAGCCAAGAACGAAAGCATATGGCATTTTGAGCGTGCAAACCCAGGTATTGGCAAAAGTTACTTATGAATTCACTGTCTCCCGTCATGTGTTCTTCCCAAAGCCCAAGGTTGAAAGTGGTGTGATTAGCCTTGATTTCCTTCATCCGGTCCTGCCGTGCCGGATCGAAAATTTTAAAAAAGTGGTACGAACAGCTTTTAATCAGCGGCGAAAACAATTAAAAAACGGACTTGGTACCGTCATTGGTACAGACTCAAATATCGATTTTGACCTGACCCGCCGGCCGGAAGAGCTTAGCCCAGGGGAGTTTATCAATCTGACAGTATTGCTGGAGAAAATAGGACGACTGTCAGCTTGATGACTCGTCATTTTGTCAGTCATATTGGTTCAAACCTGTCAAATCAACCTGAAAAGATGGGGAAGCCGGTCTGCCAGCGATGGGTTGGCATGGTTGTTGTTACATAATATAGCGCCTCGGTAAGTGGGAGGTTTTTTTTAAACCTGGCATTAGCACTCTTAATATCTGAGTGCTAAAATTTCATTGAATCAGGTCTTGTTTATTGATATTTTCAAACAAATAAAATTAGCACTCTAAAGGTTAGAGTGCTGAAAACGTAAACATAAAAAATCAGGAGTCAATCATATGGCAAGCATTAAGCCCTTAGCTGATCGTGTATTAGTAAAGCCCGACTCGGCTGAAGAAAAGACCAGTTCTGGTATTATCATACCGGATACGGCTAAAGAAAAACCTCAACGTGGAACGGTTGTTGCGGCCGGACCAGGGAAGGTCGAGAATGGGACGAAAATCGATATGACGGTTAAGACAGGTGATACCGTGTTATATGGAAAGTATTCCGGTACTGAACTCACCCTGGATGGAGAAGATTACCTGATCATGCGCGAAAGCGATATTCTCGGCGTAGTTTCCTGAATTTGATAAAAAAATAGAATCACAATAAAAAACAATTAGATAACTATGGCTAAAGTAATCAATTATAACATCGAAGCACGCGATGCCCTCAAGAAAGGGGTCGACAAGCTTGCGAACGCCGTAAAGGTGACTCTGGGTCCCCGGGGACGTAATGTTGTCATCGAGAAATCCTTTGGTGCTCCGACCATTACAAAGGACGGTGTGACCGTAGCTAAAGAAATTGAGCTCTCCGATAAGATGGAGAACCTTGGAGCTCAGATGGTTAAAGAAGTAGCCTCCAAAACCAGCGACAATGCGGGCGATGGTACTACAACCGCTACTGTTCTGGCTCAGGCTATTGTCAATGCCGGCCTGAAAAACGTGACCGCCGGTGCTAACCCTATGGATCTGAAACGTGGTATCGACAAAGCCGTTGAAGCCGTTGTTGCTGAACTCAAGAAGATCAGCCGGGATATCAGCTCGCCAAATGAAATCGCTCAGGTTGGTACCATTTCGGCCAACAATGACGAAACCATCGGTAAACTGATAGCCGACGCTATGGATAAAGTCGGTAAAGATGGCGTCATCACCGTTGAAGAAGCAAAAGGTACCGAAACCTATCTTGAAACGGTTGAAGGTATGCAGTTCGACCGCGGTTACCTTTCTCCCTATTTCGTAACCAACTCCGATACGATGGTTGCTGAAATGGAAGATCCTTACATCCTGATCCACGACAAGAAGATCTCCTCGATGAAGGATCTTCTGCCGGTACTTGAAAAAGTTATTCAAACCGGCAAGCCTCTCCTGATTATCTCAGAAGATGTTGAAGGCGAAGCTCTTGCAACCTTGGTTGTTAACAAACTGCGTGGTTCCTTAAAGATCGCTGCTGTCAAAGCTCCTGGCTTTGGCGATCGCCGGAAAGCAATGCTCGAAGACATTGCCATCCTGACAGGCGGTACCGTCATCTCCGAAGAACGTGGTTACAAGCTCGAAAACGCCACACTCGACATGCTGGGACAAGCCGGCCGTATCAACATCGACAAAGACAATACTACAATTGTCAACGGTCATGGCAAGCAAGATGACATCAAAGCCCGCATCAATCAAATCAAGACGCAAATCGAAACCACTACTTCCGATTACGATCGTGAAAAACTGCAGGAACGTCTTGCTAAATTGAGTGGTGGTGTTGCTGTTCTGTACATAGGTGCAGCTTCAGAAGTAGAAATGAAAGAAAAGAAGGCCCGTGTTGAGGATGCCCTGCATGCTACCCGTGCTGCTGTTGAAGAAGGTATCGTACCGGGCGGTGGTGTTGCACTTCTGCGTGCCGTTAAAGGTCTCGATGGCCTGAAAGGCGAAAATCCTGATCAGGAAATCGGCTTCAAGATCATTCGCCGCGCTATTGAAGAGCCTCTTCGTATCATCTCCAACAATGCCGGTGTAGAAGGTTCCATCGTAGTTCAGAAAGTTAAAGAAGGCAAAGACTACTATGGGTTCAACGCCCGCACAGAAGTTTACGAAGACCTCGTTAAAGCCGGTGTTATCGATCCGACGAAGGTAACACGTACGGCTCTCGAGAACGCTGCTTCCGTCGCCGGTCTGTTACTGACGACAGAAGCTATCGTCACTGAAAAACCGGAAGAAAATGACGGTAAAGGTGGCGGAGCCGGAATGCCCGACATGGGCGGCATGGGAGGAATGGGCGGCATGATGTAATCACATCCCTCCACTCTCTTATCGAAAAAAACAGACCCCGATCCCGTTATTCTTCAGGATCGGGGTTTTTTTATTGATCCTGTAAGGAATGCCGTTTTCCCGTGTCTATTATAATACGGGTCGATATTGGAATTGAGAAAGAATGCAGGAACATACTTTACAAATCAAACAGTTACCTGCATAGCCGGATCAGATTATTTTTGGGATTGAAGGTTATGTCGGTCCGTGTCAACTGATACAAGCTGCGACGCACTTTAAAAGTGCGTTGCAGCTTTGTTTTAAGAATAGATATTGATCAACTTTTCAAATTTCTTTGGACCGCGCACTGACCATGTCAGATCGATTTGGCTTTCTTGCACGGTCAATATTCCGGTATACAGATCATTTCCACACACATGGGGTTTTCGTGATTCCCATTTATTGGTGCCGGCAGACCCCAGCTCAACCAGGAAAACCGGGTGATTCACACCCATCCTCAAATGTTCCAGACGCAACCCTGAAGATGCGAGGGTCCATCGATACGTATTTTTGAAAACATAACTTCGTCCCGCCGGGGATTTCCAATGTCCCTGTTCATCATATATCACTACATTTTCATCGGGATAGCTAACCGTTACGATCCCTGACCCTCTCCCATTCCATCCGGTTGAATATTCGGATTGAGCCTGAAATTGAATATGGGTAATGTCACTTAGGCGGTGCCAAGTATATGCAAGATTTGAATCTATCAAAGTGATAGTAGCCATCCTTTAATTCAAAATTTAAAATTCAACATTCAAAATTTCTGTTATTTTCCTCTTTTACGTTCGCTGACGATGTAATGCATATACAAAAATTCAATGGCACACGCTTCATATCCCTTCCAGCTTTTGATCATATCCTGAAAACCTTCCTCTGATATGTTGTCCGGATCACCTCCATAGCTGTAGATAACCCATCGCCGGAGACCGTGTTCTTTACCACCATTTTTGTTACTGGGAAAACAGGCATCAGTACGGTTACGGGATAGCATCAGATCCTGAGCTGTGGTTGGCCCCACACCACGTACGGATGTCATTGTATCATAAAATTCTGTCGGTGCGGCAGTTTCCAGTTTGGTCATATCCAACTCGCCGGAAACAAACTTATCTGCGAGACCAACGAGGTATTCCCCTTTGCGCAGAGACAAGCCATGTTTTTTCATGGCCACCGGATCAGCACCCACAATGTCGGATGGTCGAGGCCAGGTCGGTATGGATTTTCCCTGATGGGTTAGGATTCGGCTGTAAGCCTCACGCACGCCGAACACCATCTTGCGGGCTGTGGGTTTGTGTTTGATCTGTGTCTGTATGATACGGTTGACGGAGTCTTCAAAGATATTGGCCCTGCTCATCCTCTTGAGGCCATAGAACTCCATAAGGTTTGGTCCCAAAACAGGATCCTTCGCGGCCTGATCATACAGCGGACGGAGGTCCAGGTTTGTACCAAGAATCCGGGCAAGGGACTTGTTTGCTTCATCTATTTCATTTTTGGTCAAAGAGTCAGGACAATGAATGGAGAAAGAAGGAGACTCAGGATCTCCGTTGAAGAATATGGTAACAAGCACGTCCTGATCTCCTATAGGAACTGATCGGATGAATCCATTTTCAAAGATGTCATTTGGATCATGTTCATAGTCGAAATATTCATTGACATCAAGGCACAAGAAAAAATCATGAGGCGGTATCGATTCGAGAGTCCAGTTAGTCGGCATTTTTCTAATAAGTGATTTTGTAGTAATCGGTTATGGATATCCTTAGA
>DATFNI010000571.1:0-4759 GCA_035266485.1 Balneolales bacterium | reverse complement strand
CGTAACCGGCAGGTTGTATGGGATATGGGCGAAATAAGTAAAAAGGGGATACGCAAGGATAATATCGTTATCTAAAATCTTAAATCGCTAATCGTCCATCGTTAATCAAAGAAGGGATTTAAGAAGAAGGATTAACGATTTTCGATTTCAGATTTTTCATGGTTTATGACTAATGTTAGCGCCATTAATGTGGAGAGGGGTTCAGGGGTGGGTTAGAGCCCTTGCAAAAGAAATCAAGCCCAGAAATAGCAAGAACGCCTACTTCGCACCTTTCACTTTCATTTTCAACGTGTAGACAGCCTTGCTGGCCGTGATGAACAGCGTCTGCAAATCGGGTCCGCCGAACGTTACGTTGGCCGTCCATTTCTGGGGGACATCGATGTGTTCGATTTCATTTCCATTGGAATCAAATACCGTCACCCCATTTCCGCAGAGGTAAACATTGCCCTGATCATCGATCGTCATGCCATCCGATCCCATATTGGCAAACAGGGATTTCCCGAATAAGTGGCCATTGTTATTGATGTCGTAGGAATAGGTTCTCCCGGCGCCGATGTCGGCTATGTAAAGGGTCTGTCCATCCGGGGTGCCTATGAGTCCATTGGGTTTATCCAAATCGTTAACGACGACGGAAACATGCTTCCTGTCGGGCGAGAGGTAGTAAACGCGTTGCTGCTTGATATCCGGATGGGTCCGTTTCCAGTAATTGCGCTGATAGTAGGGATCGGTAAAGTAGATACCGCCTTTGGGATCAATCCAGCAGTCGTTTGGTCCGTTTAGACGAAGTCCGTCGTAATTTTTAACAAGAACGGTTACTTTTTTAGCGGGACTGATGGACCAAAGCTGGTCGTGTTCGTCGGCACAGGTGATCAGGTTTCCATCCTTGTCGAAGTACATGCCGTTGGAACGTCCGGTCTGATCCATAAATATGGATAACTTCCCGGCTGTGCTGTATTCCCATATTTTGTTATTAGGCTGATCCGTGAAAAACACGTTTCCATCTTTATCCGCGGCCGGACCCTCTGTAAATGAGAATTGATCGGATACCAGGGTGAGCTTAGCCCCATCCGCAATAACAGGACTGTCCTGTGCTTTGGTAGTATAACTGATCAGTAATAAGAGAATGGACAGTATCAGGCAAAACCGGAAGTTTTTGACAGTCAATGGATAAGTGTTCATTAAGCAGATCCTGGTTGTGTTGTTCATTTCAATGATCATATACGGTAAGGCTTAGGTTTTGATAAATCAATAGAATGAATATGAAAGGGAGAGGAATGGGAATTGGGAATTAGTTCTTAGAAATTGAGTTACTGAGTTATTGGAATGGACGTTGCATGGCTTCTCTTCCCAGTTCGTTGGCCATATGAGCCACATTCAGACCTGAGCTGAATTGTACCGTATTGCAGGAGATACCAACAATGTCGCCTTTCTTACCCAGCTGTTTATTTTTATTGCTTTATCCGGGGAGAATGAAAGGCTGATTTTTTGTGTCTTTGCGGCGCTTTATTGTTAACCACAAAGGACGCAGGGATTTCACGAAGGGTGCAAAAGGAATTCTCAATATCTCAATTCCTGATAAATATGAATTTCTGATACGGAAAGAGACGCCTGTTCACGTATCATGGTATCTTCTTCAGATTCTCCCAGTGGACGACCCACTTGCCGTTTTTGGGGAATCCGGGGTTGGGGGGACCCTTGTATCCATCCCATCCTGTGCACATCATGGCGGTAGCCATCAGCAGCGCACCGTTGCCCGGCAGGTAGATCCGCAGGTTGGCACGCTGGTAATTGTTGCCGTCGGGCAGATAGGTGTTCTTGGGTTCCTTCATCATGAGGGCATCAATGGCTTTCTCCGGTTCTCCGAGCCGGGTGGCGGTCATGGCCATCATCGGGTAATCCCATCCCCATGTTTCCGGCCAATTCCACACTTTCATCACTTTGGCAAAGGTGCGGCGCATGGTTGGAAGGTCAATCATCTTCGTTTTAGGAAGGAAGCTCAGACCGATCAGGACATCAGGATGATCTTTCATGTATCGTGGATTCGTGTAGGAATCGGGCGCACTTTGGGCAGCCAGGTAGACACCGTCTTTTGTGGCCAGAGGCGACAGGTTATTCAGTACGCTGTCCCATTTGGCAACGCGGGGCAGCCCGAGACGTTCGCGCCATTTCTGCGCCGTGGAGAGTCCCCAATACCAGTAAGCCAGTTCAAATGCCGGGTTGATCGTTGTTTTTGGGTTGAAGCTTTCCTGTGCGGGGATGAGGTCGGGTCCCAGTACATACTTGCCTGTTTTCTTATCCAGGTGGGCATAGGATGCCATAAAATCAGCGGTGTCGAACACCAGGTCCTTGTATTTCTCCAGGGTAGCCGTGTTGGGATGGGCACGGAAACACAGTTCGGAGAAGTAGATGATGTGTGGTTCCTGCCAAATGAGAAAAGGTCCGACGGATGAGGGACTTTCACGTCCGGACGGATCGGTCATTTTAGGCCAGCGGACACCTTCGAATCCCTGCATCTTCGCGGTCTTGCGGGCACGGGGTTCAATCGTTTTGTACCAGTCCAGGCTCTTTTCGAGCAACCCGATACGGTTCCATAGGGCAAACTGGGCGGCATGCCACAGGTGCATCTCCAGGTGGAACTTGCCGTACCAGCTGTCGTATGTCAGGCCTGTTTCCTGGGGAGGCAGCGGACCATCACACTGTATTTTGGTGAGATACTGTGATAACACGATGCGGCGCTCCAGTTCTTTAGCACGCGGATCGGAACTCCCGGATAGATCGATGGCGCCACCGGTGGTCCAGAAGTTCTTCCATTGTGTGATGCTGTTTTCTTTCGTCTGCCGAAAATCCGGGATCGTAATTTCGGTTGGTTGGGTCTTGCTGAACAAGCAAGTGAAGGATAAAGTGTCATCTGATGTATGCGGTGTGGGTGTCAAATCATAAGAATGGATCTTCTGTTGTTTGATCGAGGCATCGCCCTTCCAGTTCACGGTCGCGAAGTAGTGCGTTGCGTCCATGATGTGTTCGATGACATCCTGGTGGCCACCTTCGTGACGCAGAATCGTCTGGTGTCTATTCGGAGCATTCCAATCGGCAGCGCGGTCCCATTTGCCGGCAGCATAGGCAAAACGGATGTTCACCTTCAGTCGGCCTTTCGATACGAGGGGAGATATGACTTTGACAGCAACCAGATCCTGTTTTTGATGTGCGACCGTCAGGACATCCACCGGCTCCCCGTCCACTTCAAAATGGCTGTGAATGATGCCGGTCCACAGGTTCAGTTCCTGATGGATATGGGTGAAGTCATCTATTGTTGCGGATGTTCCGTCTGCCTCTGTGATTTCAAACCCAATTCTTCCCAGATCGATTCGGTGCGGGTTGGCTCTCAGCCAGTTGGTTGCCGCCTTTTGCCGGGTCGCAGCATGCGAAGAATAGGCATAGGGGATCTTGCGGCCATAGTAATCATACTTCTTATAGATATCCTTCAGTGTGTAGCGTTGCGGATTCGGGAAGCTGTGCCAACCCCACTGTGATAAGGTGCCGAGCGGAACGCCCCCCCGGTAATGACTGGGAAAGGTCTGCAGCCCGGTTGCGTCCACTGTAAAAGCAAAATCGCCATTGCCAACCGTGAGCGAGGAGAGTGTATCGAACTTCGTAACGAGGACGTTGTGGCGGGTTACCAATGTATGGCGATCAATTTTATAGGGGAGTGAGGTGTGTTGTGATTGGGGGGTGTTGCAACCGCAAGTTATTAAGCAGATAAAAACTATTGAATTTATTAAATATCTCATCAGAATAATCCACTCTTTTCTTGTTTTTATAGAATAAAAAATCGTAAAAATGTAATGATAATAAACTAAGATTTTTGGATACAATTTTAAATAAATCCGAGATTCGTTCATGTCAATCTCTTTTTTTAGCAAAAATCACTTAAAAAGTGGGTAATTAAACCCGTTGAATGCCGATAAGGTTCGGAAAATATAAAAAATAACCCTGTACCTATTGACAATTAAAAAAAATCTGTTACTTTGATATTAAACTTTGTTCGTATGTGAACATTTGTTCAATTCGTGTGTATTGATTTAACAGTGATGGTTGTATACAAGGCAGTATTATTCTACCAGGTGATATTCTGCTGCATCAAAAATATGTGAATTTACGGACAGTAATACTTATTTCCATGTGTATATAATTATTGATGTTTTTAGGATTATTGTGCCTTGTGAATATGATAGATCTAAAACGAAAAAAAAGTCTATGAGTATGAAAGTTACAGATGAATCACACCAATACTTGAAAGGTCAATTCGGAAGTTTTCATTGTGAGATTGTTAACGACCGTAGAAAAGCGCTTTCATCAATGTATGATTTGTACTATGAAAGCTTACTCAGATATGGTTTGAAGATTCTTCCCGATCATGTTACTGTAGAAGACTCCATCCAGGAATTATTTATGTATATATGGGAACACAATGGGTGTTTGGAAAATGTAACCTCAGTAGAATCATACCTTTTGTCGGCACTCCGGCACAGAATCTTCAGACAGGTCAAGGCACAAAAGGCCATCCATCATAGAAACAGGGTTTACATTGAAAATTGTCTTCCCGATGAAAGTAGTCATGATTTTGAAAAAACAGATAAGGAAGCGCTTTTTCGATCTGCTGTCACCATATTAAGCGGCAGGCAAAAAGAAATGATAAAACTGAAATATTTTGAAGGACTATCTACCAAAGAAATTGCCTCTTTCCTGGGCATTAAAAGAC
>DATFNI010000570.1:0-8443 GCA_035266485.1 Balneolales bacterium | reverse complement strand
TTTAAGCTTTAAAAAATTTTCAGGATTTACAGCAATTGATTCCCAAACACTATAATTTTTATTTTTTAAGTGAGGTAATGCTGGAATTGAATTTATGTTTGATATTTCTTTTATCTTTTCAATTAGTATAGGAATATGTTTTTTTCGCCATTTCACTCCATTTTTATTGGCTGGCCAATACGCCTCACTTAAATCCTCCATTATTAAGATAGGATAATTAGATGGGGTTTCAATCCATTTTATAATCTTCGGAATAAAGTCAATATTTAAGGATGACAGTATTTTATATTCCGTTTTAAGCCATTGTGTAGTTTCAGCGTCAGTAGCTGCCTTAACAAATACTCTATTTAAGTCTTCAAAAGTTATCGAAAATCGATAAGTAGATGATAATCCAAAATCTGGTTTAATCCATTTAGTTATTTTTTTTCTAAAAATGGTTTCAATTGATTCTTTTAAACTTTGTGGTAATTCATCCATTTGTAGGACAGCTTTTTGTCATATTGCACATAACGGTCTCGGCTATGAGTAGTTGCGTGGTTTAGCGGTTAACTTTGCAAGTACACACCAAACTGAAAATCCACGAGGATTTTCAGAAGTAGGCGAGAACAAGCAATTACTTATAGCCATTGTTGTATGCAGTTTTTTTATTATAAATCAGTTCGATTGAAGTTATTGCAGTCCAACCAAAAACTATCATAAAAACTAATTTATGGGTAATAGGCATTGACCAAATTCCAAATACAAAACCCATAATTGACAATACTAGAGTAACAGCTGTAAAATTTGCTCGATTCCTGATTTTTCTTTTCAATTTTTGATTATATCCAAGTCTTGAAAGTCCGAATAACCAAAATGCCAATCCTAGACAAATGGCTACTATGTGAGCTTTAGAAACAGATGTTCTGGAAAATTCCATATCAATCGGTATTGCTGTAAAGGCAAATCCTAATCCGAATAAGGATAACAGTATCGATAACAGCTTGTCATTTAGCAAATTTCCATATGAAAATCCGAATATAAAAAGTAATATTCCTACCACTACAAATCCGATTAGATTAAACCAAAGAGCATTCGGTTCTCCCTTTGCTCCAAGTTTACTTATAAAGTCCTCCCTAAAACTAAAACCTGAATTTGATAGACCAAAAATTAACAACGCTGTTATCAAAGTCAGTACCGATATAAGTCCAAAAAATCCTATGTTTTTTTCAGTTAATTTCATTTTCTGTTTTTAGTGCTCAAATTGCATACAACAATAGCATAACACGAGCTCTATTCATGTTAGCCTTGCTTCATACGAAAGATATGCTCATGTTATTCTAAGATTTAATAAGGATAATATGAATAAATCAGATTTAATTACCAAGTACGAACATCGCCTTACGCTGATGAATTATAGTGAAAGTACCTGTCGTGCTTATCTGAATGGATTGCTCATTTTTATTAGATATCTGAACGAACATGAGGTTACGGAAGTCACTCCGACAGCACTTAGTACATTTTTTCATAAGTGTAAAATAGAGTCGGGGTATAGTTATTCCATGATGAAGCAGTTGCTGGCTTCGGTTAAATTTTTATATGAGGAAGTTCTAAAACAAGACATTGATTTCGATTTTAATATAAAAATGAAAAAGCCGTCAACAGTACCGGTTGTGTTATCAGTAGAAGAGGTGCAGCGGTTTCTTAATTCATTTACCAATCTAAAGCACAAAGCCCTTTTTACGTTATGCTATTCGGCAGGTTTGAGAGTTGGTGAAATTCTAAATTTAAAGATCAGTGATATCGATTCTGACCGGATGCAGATTCGTATAGCTCAGGCAAAAGGGAAGAAGGACCGGTATACGATTTTATCTCCAAAAGTGCTCGATTTACTCAGAATCTATGTGAAAGAGTACAAACCGGACGTATATCTGTTCGAAGGTCAGAAGGGGGGTAAATATTCGAGTGCTTCCATTCAAAATCTAATGAGGCAGCACCGTAAAATCGCCCGCATCAATAAGAGGGCAACTCCCCATACACTCAGGCATTCTTTCGCTACTCATTTGCTGGATAATGGAACCGATATCCGTTTTATCCAGGAATTACTGGGACATAAACATCTGTCAACAACCCAAATTTATACCCATGTGTCGTCCCGGTCGTTAAGAGATGTTAGAAGCCCTGTAGAAAATTTGAATCTGTAGCTTAATAACTCAATTCGGGAATGAAATTTTCAAGCCGTGGACATTGCTTGGCCCTATGACATATATTATTATAGTCAATTACATTGCTGCTCATTTCAGGTGCCAGGCCAAAAACCGACCGCTGATGGCTGAAGGCTTTTCCCTTCCTAAGAACCATTCTAAATAAAAAAAGCCTTGCGACTCTTCATTTAGTCTTCACATTTGTTCTGTTTCTTTCATCCTTATACAGCGGCAGTATACCGTTTTTGACCCTAGGTAATCGACGTGATCGTCAATGAGCAGTGAACAGATTCGTATCGGTGTGGTTCTGATGAACCTCGGCGGACCGACCTCTCCGGAGGCAGTCAAGCCGTTTTTATATAATCTTTTCAGTGACACCGATATCATTAAACTCGGTGGCGGACGCATTCAGGATGGCCTTGCACGAACCATTTCGAAATTCCGGTCGCCCAAAGTAGCTGAAAATTACAAGAAGATTAATGGTTGTCCGAACGGCTGTATGGGAAGCAAATATTGTCCTAACCGGAAAGATAAAAAAGTTTCAACAGCTTGCTCACCAATCAATAACCTGACAGAGTCGCAGCGCCGGGCTCTTGAAACGTTTTTGAATGATGAGTATCCGGAAGTCCCGTTTAGGGTATATACGGCGATGCGTTACTGGATTCCTTTCGCCGATGCCATAATGGATGAGATGCGTGAGGATGGTATCACGCATACGGTTTTCCTTCCTCTATATCCTCATTTTTCCTGGACAACAAGCGGCAGCAGCTTCCGCGATTGGGAACAGGTGAAGGCGAAACAGAAGAAAGAAGGCAAGACGTTTCCCTGGAAAGAATATCATATCCGTAACTACCATCTTAACGAATCCTACCTGGATGCCATCAACCAGCGGATCGATGAGGCGTTAATGGCGCTGGATGTCGATCGTACGCGGATTCATCTGGTATTTTCGGCTCACGGAACCCCAATCGCTGAGGTGGAGTCCGGTGATCCGTATACAAAAGAGATTGAAGAAACCGTTAAAGCCGTCATGGCGCGCCGGCCGGAAGAGGAAGCTTACTGGCTCAGCTTTCAATCGCGCGTCGGACCTGCCAAATGGACGCAGCCAAATACCGTTGATTTGGTGAAACGTCTATGCGATTACGGTATTAAAAATTTTGTGATGATCCCGATTGCATTCGTGACTGATCATATTGAGACCTTAAGCGAGTTGAATATTGAACTGCGTGAGGATCTGGAAAAAGAAGGCCACGAAATCGAAAACCTCGTTGTAATGCCCGGGTTAAATGATCACCCGGATTTTATCGCGGCCCTTTCGCAGGAAGTCGTTCATCAAATCGGACATCTTCTCCCGGAAGCACATAATAAGATTAAAACCAGCAGCGTATCATAACCGAATATGTCGCTTACAAATAGTAAACTTGAAGATTTCGTCGTTGTTGGAATCAACCACTGGAAAGCACCAGTAGAGGTCAGGGAGTGCTTCAGCCTGAGTGAAGGGCAGCGTATAAATCTTTTAAGTGAAGCTCATGAACTCGGTTTGGATAACCTGATAGTGTTATCAACCTGCAACCGCACTGAGCTTTTTGGCATCATACCCAATGAAAAACAATTTGAAGATTTACTGGTCAGGCATACAAAAGGGGATGTTGAGACTTTTAAATCATATGGTTTTTCGCTGCACGGAGAAAAAGCCGTTCAACATCTCTACAGGGTAACTGTAGGACTGGACGCGCAGATTCTGGGTGATCTGCAGATCGTTAAACAGGTCAAAGAAGCGTATGAAGCCTCTAAATCGTATGATTTAGTAGAAGGCGAGCTTCACCGCCTGTTCCAGTCGATTTTCAGAACCCACAAACGGGTACGCACCGAGACGGATCTTGGATACGGAGCTGCAAGTGTGGCATACGCCGCCGTTCAATTTGCCCGCCGGCATATCGACAACTGGCAGGAGAAAAACATCCTGCTGCTTGGAACCGGGAAAATCGGCAAAGTGACGTGTAAAAACCTGGTTGGACTTGGCGCCTCGCAATTGACGCTGATCAATCGAAATAAAGAACGTGCGGATGACTTGGCCGACCGCTATAATCTGACGGTGTCCGGCTTCGAAAATCTTGTCGATGAAGTTGCCAAAGCCGATCTCATACTGGTCGCAACCGGGGCACCTCATCCCATCCTGAATAAAGCTCATTTCCCGACAAATGGACAGGCGCACCGCCAGGTGCTCCTCGATTTGTCGGTTCCACGCAACGTCGATACGGATGTTGAAGAGTTGGAGCAGGTTCAGCTGGTGAACATGGATCAGCTCAACGATGCGACGGATGAATCCTTCAGGATACGCGAACAAAGCGTGCCGGCAGCCGAGGCTATTATTGCCGAAGAATTTAATGCTTATCTGGACTGGCTCAGTGAACAGAAGGTTGTTCCTACTATTGTTGCCCTGACGAAGAAACTGAACGACATCCGTGATGAAGAACTGAAACGTTATCGCCATCAGTTTCCGGAAGAAGTCATTGGCAGACTGGAACTTGTTACCCATCGTATTGTAAACCGCATTGCCGCTCACTCTATCGATCATCTCAAGGCCAACAAAGAATCTCCGGAGGAATTGACCAGGATGGTCCGGTCCATGTTCAAATTAGAAAGGGAATCGGATATTGACTGAAACACGGACGCTCATCATCGGAACACGCGACAGTAAACTGGCCACGTGGCAGGCCGGGCATGTATCGCAGAAATTACAGGGATTGGGTCATCACAGCAGGCTGGAATTTGTTAAGACGGAAGGCGATGCAGTTCTGGATACTCCCCTTCATCTTATGGGTGGCAAGGGAGTATTTACAAAAGCACTGGATGAGGCGCTATTTAATGGCGATATCGATATAGCAGTTCATTCGTTTAAGGATATTCCCACGACGCTGCCGGAGGGACTGGCAATAGCCGCAGTTTTGGAACGGGAAGATCCACTCGACGTGCTGGTAACCAGAAATGGATTAGGCTTCCTGAAAAAGGATCATTATCAGGGTGTCATTGCAACAAGCAGCACACGCCGGGCCTCCCAATGGTTGAATAAATATCCGGATCATAACATAGTCGATATCCGGGGTAATGTTCAGACGCGTCTTCGCAAGCTTAGTGAAAGTGACTGGGATGCAACGATATTTGCATTGGCCGGCCTCAAACGTCTTGGATTGGATGATCAGGCAGATCTGAAACTGGACTGGATGCTGCCGGCACCGGCCCAGGGAGCGATGGCCGTTATGACGCGTAGTGACGACGATCGGCTTGTTCGAATTTTGGGTGAGCTCAGTCATAAAGAAACAGCGCTCTGCACAAGGATTGAACGCGATTTCCTTTTTATGATGGAAGCCGGCTGCAGTGCTCCCGTCGGAGCCTATGCTTTTATTGAAGACGGCATGGTGAATTTCAGGGCCGTAGCCCTGATGCCGGATGGAAGCGAGCGGTTTGATATCGAAGATGCCATCTCCGTTGATAATGCAAGGGAAATGGGGGTCTGGACAGCCGAAGAGTTGCTCTCGCAAGGTGCAGATAAAGTGATCAGGGCTATACGCAAAGAGGAAGCCGACGAGGAAAGGAGGCATCATCCTCCAAAGGATGGTGCGAAATGAGCGATGTTGAAAGCTTTCCGGATCAGGAACTCATTCCCGTTTTGGTTACCCGACAGCTAAGTCGAAACCAGCTCGGGCTGGCCAGAGAGCTGGGCCTCCAACCCACCTGTAGTCCTGTTCTCCAATTCGACTACCCCGAACGGTGGGAAGCGATTCATGGCACATTAAGTAAATTCAACTCGGATGCCATGGCCTTCACAAGTAAACACGGTGTGGAAGGTTATCGCCGTTATTCCCTGGATTTCCCCGTCTCTTCCTCAGGCAAGGAAGTGTATGCGGTAGGTCCATCAACAGCCGAACAACTGTTTAACATAGGCTTGAATGCCCATGTACCCGAGTTACACAACGCTGCGGCGCTTGCCCGGTTCATTATTGATGAAATGGGAACCGGGAAAATCGCCTGGTTCTGTGGCAACAGGCGAAGAGAGGTATTTGATAGCCTCCTTTCTGATGCAGGATTTGAGGTGTTACCCGTAGTTGCATACCAAACCCATGCAAATCCGGAGATAGCGGATGTGGATAGGTATCGTGCGTTGGTCTTTTACAGCCCGGGTGCCGTTGAAGCTTTCCTCGAGGAACATGAGATTCCGGACCTGCCCGTGTTTGCCATCGGACCAACAACGGCGTCCGTCCTGAAGGATGCCGGGTTTGGCGAGATTATTGAATCATCAGACACCAAAACCGAAGTCCTGCTTCAAAATATAGCTGATTATTACAGCATCCCGAATGGAGCGAATAATAGAGATAAATGACAGCATCGTTTCCATCCCTGAAAAATGATTTACTCCTAAAAGCCCTCAGAGGTGAGACTGTCGACAGACCGCCGGTGTGGATGATGCGGCAGGCCGGACGTTATCTGCCGGAATACCGCCGTCTTCAGGAGAAATATTCTTTTTTTGAGCGATGCGAGACCCCGGAGCTTGTTACAGAAATCACCCTTCAGCCGATCGACCGGCTGGGTGTGGATGCGGCCATCCTCTTTTCGGATATCCTGGTTGTCGCTCAGGCACTGGGCTTCGAAGTGACCATAGAGAAAGGCGAAGGCCCGGTCATCCATAATCCTGTCAGAAGCAAGGCAGATGTTGATCGATTGACTGTGCCCGATGTGAAAGAGCGTCTTCATTATGTGATGGATGCTATCACATTAACGAGAAAAGAGTTGAATGGCTGTGTGCCGCTGATCGGTTTTGCCGGGGCGCCGTGGACCATCTACTGCTATCTGGTGGAAGGACATGGCTCCCGCAATTTTAGCCGGGCAAAACAGTTCTGCTATCAAAATGGTGAAGCGGCCGGGCGTTTGTTGTCAATCATCGCACAGACCACGGCGGAATATCTGAATGCCCAAATTGAAGCGGGTGCGCAGGCGCTGCAGTTGTTCGATTCGTGGGCGGGATTGCTGAGCCCCGATGATTTTAACCGGGTGGCATGGCCGTATATCCGGCAAATTTTGGATCAGATTAACGAGGTGCCTGTGATTGTGTTTGCGAAAGGCAGCTGGTATGCATTGGAGCGCATGGCAGAGTCCGGATCGGCTCTTGGCCTCGACTGGACGATCCCCCCGGAATATGCGCGAAAGGTAATGGATGGGAAAGCTACATTGCAGGGGAACTATGATCCCAGCCATCTTCTTTCATCAGTGTCAGTGATCCGTAAAGAAGTACATGAGATGATCCGGCGGTTTGGCAAACAACGATATATCGTAAATTTGGGTCACGGTATTTTGCCGGAAATACCCGTGGATCATGCACAGGCATTTGTCGATGCTGTAAAGGAATATCAGGAATCATGAGTGATCAGACAGATAATCAACAGACGGAAACCGACATTTCGGTGCGGAGCAAGTTCACGCAGTATGTCTATGATTTGCAGAACAGCATCTGCGAGAGTTTAGAGGAGCTCGAACCGGTAACCCGCTTTCATGAAGATAACTGGAAACGCGAGGAAGGCGGGGGTGGCCGTACGCGTGTGATCGAGCACGGGGAAGTTTTTGAGAAAGGGGGCGTCAATTGTTCGACCGTTTACGGAGAATTGCCCGAAGCTATCAGACAACGTTTTGGCGTATCCGGGGGAAGATTCTATGCAACCGGCATTTCACTGGTCATCCATCCCGTAAACCCGATGGCCCCGACGGTCCATGCGAATTATCGTTTCTTTGAACTCTACGGGAAAGATGGTAAAACACCTATCGATGCATGGTTCGGCGGGGGTGCTGATTTGACACCCTATTATCTGTGGGATGAAGATGCGCGTCATTTTCATTCTGTGCTTAAAGAAGCCTGCGATCGTCATGATCCCAGGTTCTACCCGGAGTTCAAGAAAGAATGCGACAGTTATTTCAACAATTCGCATCGCAGTAATGAGCGGCGGGGCATAGGCGGTATCTTTTTTGATTACTGCCGGCCAGATGAGGAACATTCGCTCAAGGATTGGTGCGCGTTTGCCATGGATGCGGGCAATGTGTTCGTAGACAGCTATCTGCCTATTGTCAAACGACGTATGGCGTTGCCGTTCGATGAACATCAGCGGTATTTCCAGGAAATCCGCCGCGGACGTTATGCCGAGTTCAACCTGATACACGATAGGGGAACCCTTTTTGGCCTGAAAACAAACGGCCGCATCGATTCGATCCTGATG
>DATFNI010000569.1:0-3386 GCA_035266485.1 Balneolales bacterium | reverse complement strand
AAAAGTTCCTTAGCGATACTGTTACCCAGAAAAACCACACGCCTGCGATATTTCTGATCTCTCTGATTGATGAAACGCCCGTCGCTGCTCGGATACATGTCGCGAAGATCCTCAAAACTTGGGTACACCGCCTCCATGTAGGTCGTGCGTTTGTTAAGCTTTGTTTTTAACGTGGTGCCCCACTTCCCGTAAGAGGGACTTATCTTCTCAATTTGGGGGATGGAATTTTTCAACAGGTCAATATCTTCAATCTGAAACCGGATCGATCGTCCCTTGGGCAATCCCTGGTATTCTTTACTGGTTGTCCCCCCGTACACGAGAAGAATGTTATTGAAGGCATTTGTGAAACCGGAAGACATGGTATTTTTTAGTCCTTCGCCGAAAGAGAGCAGTAAAACGACTGCAATCGTGCCCCACGTAATTGAGAACATGGTAAGAAAGGAGCGAAGTTTTTGCGATTTGAGATCGCTTAAATATTCCTGAAGCAAAGTTCTCCACATAATTCAGACTCCTTTACAGGTTATACGCCGTAACGAAGGCAATCAACCGGTTCAAGTTGAGATGCACGCCGTGCCGGGAAAAATCCGGCCAGAAAAGCGATCAATGACAAAAGGGTGGCGGTAGCCAGGATCACACGAATGGAAATTTCAGGTGTTCCCACATATTCCTTGATAGGGAGCAACTGTGCTATTTCCGTGATTCCCAACGATATCAAAAATCCGAAAAATGCCCCGATCAAGACGATAGAAAAGCTTTCAAGGAAAAATTGAAGCATGATATTCTTGCGGGTCGCACCGATCGATCGTTTAATGCCAATCTCCCGGGTTTTTTCTTTAACAACAACGAACATGATGTTTGCTACCCCAATGCCTCCAACTGTTAATGTGAAACTGCCGATGATTCCCATGAATATGTTGAACCCGATAAAAAAGTAGTTCATGAACTTATCCATGTCGTTAGTATCCCATATAAAAACAGCATCCTTATCGGTTTGATCAAACTTATGCACCCGTGAGAGGGTTTTGTACACCTTGTTTTTTATTGTTTCCCCCATCTCCGGATTGTCGTATTTAAAAATCAGATTATTAAGGTATTTGTCGCCAAAGAGAGATTGATACGTTGAAATAGGAATGAAAAGACAGTCCTGGTCCCGCTCGCCGTAAGATGAGCTTTGGACCTTCGGCTGCATAACTCCAATGACTGTAAAAGGGGATTGACCGATATATATTTTTTGACCGATGGCTGGTTTATCTCCCAGCAGAAGGGCCTTGATTTTATCACCCAGAACTACAACACGACGTCTCTGATCGATATCCAGTTGATTGATATATCGCCCGCCTTCCTGTGGGATGATGTTGCGCATGTCCCCATATTCGCTGTTAGCACCAACCACGCAAGGTAGTGTCCGGTTTATACCGTAGTGAACCGGCGTGTTGTATTTCCTGAACTCTGGGCTGATCTGGTCGATTTCGGGCACCTGGGATTTCAGGATTTCGGCATCCTGCGTGGTAAAATGAACCCATCGTCCGTCAGGGTAGCCCATGAATGCTTTAGTCGTCTTATTGGGGAAAAGAACGACGATGCCCTGCCCCATTCCGTGCATGTTAATCTTGCTCTGTTTCTGAAGTCCAACCCCAAAAGCCAATAACACAACTACAGATACCGTACCCCAGGTAATACCCAGGATCGTCAGTGTCGAACGCAGCTTTTGAGCTCTCAAGTCACTCAGAAATTGCTGAATATTGGAAACGAATGACATATCAGATGTTCAGGGTTGAAAGTTGTGGTTCCCATTTGTACCGTTGCAAAACGCATTTTTTTATATGGCAAACAACGGCACATCGGCCAATTTTTAAGGATTTTTACTAACGCTTTATATATTAGTTATTATGGCTTCTTATTGAATTTTCTTAGGTGGTTTTTCGACGACCTTGTCACCCTTTTTCAATCCGTTCTTAACCTCGATATTCATGGCATCGCTTAACCCGGTTTTTATAATCCGGTCTTCCTGGTTCCCGTCGGCGAGTAGTACATCGACATGAGCTGTATCGCCTTTGAATGAGATCAGGCGTTCCGGAATGGTAAGCACATTGTCGCGTCGCTCGACCATAATTTCCGCATTGGCTGAATAACCGGCACGCAAAACCTGGCCATTCAGGTTCGTAAGAGTGACCTCGATCGGGAATACAATGGAATTATCTTTGTTTTGAGATTTTAGTGATATCTTTGAAAGCACGCCTCTCACCATTGCGTCGGGCAGTGCACCCACCTTAATACTGGCTTGCATGCCTTCTTTGAGTTTACCAACATCAATTTCATCAACGGTACCCCGGAACAGAAGGTCTTTCATGTCAGCCATGGTCATCAGAACGGTACCTTCCTGGTAGGAAGTCAGAGGTACAACGGGATCGCCGATTTCGATCTTTTTTTCAAGGATATAACCTGAAATTGGAGCTGTTATGACGGATTTGATATTCTGACCGGCGGTCGTGACGCTTCCTTTTTGGATCAGTTCCAGGCGTTCCTGTGCAGCCTGAAGATCGACTTTAGCCTGTTGGAATGACTGGTTTGCATTATCATAATTCTGGTCAGATATCAGCTTCTTATCCCTTAGTGTTGTTACCCTGGTAAGTTCCCTTTTGGTATTATTGAAGGTGATTTGTTTACGCTCAATATCACGCTGTGCGTCTACGAGTTCCTGTGGAGTAGGCGTAGGTTTAATTTCAATGAGCGGGTAACCTGCTTTTACGTAATCGCCGGCATCAGCATAGAGTTTTTCAACTACGCCAGAAATCTTCGACTTCACATCAACTTCAACCCTCGGTTCAATGGAACCAACGGCCAGTGCCTTGTCGATAAGATCATTTTGGGAGACTTCTACAGTCTTTACCTGGCTATCTTTCGAATCATTCCGTTTGACCATGGCAATACCACCTGCTATAACAGATGCTACCACAACCAGAGTAATCGTAATTTTTATACCTCTTTTCATAACACGTTGATTCATTTTAAGTGTATTCCTCCACCTGCTCCTCCGCAACGGGAGGGATCAGGATCATATCGGTCGGAAATTCATTCGCCGATAGTCTGTTTGTTTCATTGATACTTTACGAATGCCGTCATGAGAGGTTACAAATGATTTAAAATAAAGTGGGTAGGGATAGTTGATGAATAAGATTCTCATGCAAGGTGCCATAACATTGCAGCCTGCAGGATTTCAACCTTTCCAATACATGCAACATCGAGATGTCATCCTCTGAGGCCCAACCCTGAACCTGTTGATCGGGATGACAGAGGCAGTGTAAGGTGCTTCCATCAGGCAACAGGACTTCCTCCCGGAGGATGACCTTATCTACTCATACCTCAACGACTCAACAGGATCCAGC
>DATFNI010000568.1:0-5251 GCA_035266485.1 Balneolales bacterium | reverse complement strand
ACTGGCTTACATGATTGGAAAGCTGGTGCTTAAAGACGTGCGTGCAAACGGATCGATGCATGAGGATTATAACGCAGAGACAGGCGCTCCCCTCGCGCCTACAGCCAAACAATCCGGCGGCACATTCAAAGGATTTGTAGGATGGGATCTGCTTGCAGAAGATATGCTCCGCGGTGCCTCAACCGGCAAATGGATGATGCTCAGGGTAAAATGAGCCCAACCCTGGGTTGAGACTAGATCATGTGTAATTTTACATTGCGGATCTTTTCGTGCTCTGCGGTTACCTTTTATCGTGTTTTGTAATTGGCTAATGCGTCATCACTTCCGTAGGATTCGCCTTACATACATCAGTAATTTCAGGATATGGCCCGGTCCAGATGAACATATCCCCCATCTACAAACACGTGCTGACCCGTTGTGTGGGATGAACGATCCGAAAGCAGGAACAAAACGGTGTCCGCTATTTCTTCAGGTTTCGTCATTCTTTGTTCTAATGGTATCTTTCGTGTTATGGAAATCAGCTTCGATTCCGGTTCATCTAATTTGTTAATCCATTCACTGTAAGCCGGTGTCCATGATTCACTGATTACCAATGCGTTAACCCGGATACCGAACTCCCGCAGATCAACCGCCCATTCCCGTGTGAGTGCCAGAACCCCGCCTTTCGAAGCCGCGTATCCGGAGGTACCACCCTGGCCGGTTACTGCCACTTTGGAAGCAATATTCACGATAGATCCTTTCGATTTCTTCAGAGCATCCAAGCTGTATTTCGTCATTGCAAAGAAATGCACCAGGTTGAGCTTCAGGGAATTGATGAAGTCATCACAATTTTTATCCAGACCAACGCCGTCATTCACCCCGAGGTTATTCACAAGACCATTAATCCGGCCATATGTCGATAGCGTTTTTTCGACCGTCTTCTTGCAATCATATGGTTCTGTGAGATCCGCCTGAACAAAAAGGCAATCGGAACCACCCTGCTTTAGCCTCCCGGCAAATGAATCGCCCCTTGTGTTATTCTTATCAATGATAACCGGAATTCCACCTTCGTTGACAACACTTCGTACAATTGTTTCTCCGATGCTGTCCGGCAGTCCAGCACCGCCCGTTACAATTATAACCTTGTCTTTGAGATGCAGATTCATAATGATTCGTCAGTGGTTATCGGTTAAAAATTAATAGCGGTCAGCCCGTCCAGAAAGCAGTCATTCCGTCCTTAGTTGCTGTTGTCATCTTTATTCTCTCAAACCATAAAACCGCATCGCATTGCCGCCATAGATTTTCTCCTGCTCATTTGAGGATAGTCGAGACATATAATTCCGGACGATACCGATCACCTCGTCATATTCTCCAGCGAGTTTGCATACGGGCCAATCCGATCCGATCAAAAGCCGGTCGGCACCGAACGCCTCAAGAACTACATCCAGGTATGGCCGGAAATCTGCTTTTGACCAATCCCTCCATTTAGCTTCCGTAACCATTCCTGACAGCTTGCAACCTACGTTCGGATGCTTTGCAATGCGTTTCATTCCGCTTGCCCATGGTTCGAGAATATGATTTCTGATATCAGGCTTGGCGAGATGATCGATCACGAATCTCTGATCCGGAAACTGTTTTACAAACGTTTCTGCTGCCTGAAGATGTTTCTGGAAAATCAGGATATCATAACATAAATCATACTTTTTTAGACATTTCATACCTCGAAGAAACTTGTCTCTGAGCAGAAACTTGTCATCCGGTTCATCCTGCACCAAATGACGTATTCCACAAAGAGCAGGATGCCCGCTTAAGCGATCCAGCTTTTTTTCAACATCGTCAGACTGCAAATCCACCCAGCCGACGACCCCCAGGATGAACGGATAATCGCTGGCCAAACCCAGCAGGAAATCATTCTCGTCCTTATTCTGACGTGCCTGAACACCAATGCACCCGTCAAACCCATTGGCTTTTAAATGGCCGTGCAACTCCTCCGGGAGGTAGTCTTTTTTCAGCACAGACATCTCTTCACTGATCCATCCATAGTCATCCGGACGGTATTTCCAGAAATGCTGATGTGCGTCGATCTTAAGCATAATGCAAATAGCAAGTACTTATAAGTATTTATAGGTGCCTAAAGTACTTAGGAGTTTGAGATGTCTAAAGTTGTAATTTATCATTTTAAATTTCTTCCTGCTGAACCCAATATGGCCAGTAACTCACAGGCTTCTTTACTTAATAACCCGACTCCCTTTTCATCACCCCGCTTTTGTGCTTCTATTATTTTTAACCAAACTCTTTGTTATCCATATTGATTTATATTTCACACTTTAAGTGGCCCTAAGTACTAGAATTATCCTGGCATCCAAGTACTTATAAGTACTCCTAAATACTTCTAACAACGATTATCACATCCAGTTGTCTCGGTCCATGAACTCCCTCTACACGGTTGAGTTCGATATCGGACGTCGCCGAGGGGCCGGATATGAAAGTGACCGGTGGCCCGTCAGTCTTCATCTTATCATTGAGCTTTTCAAATGCTTCCGGGACGATTCCCACAATCTGATCTTCGAAAACGATACACAGATGATAATCCGGAAGCAACGTCAACACTCTGCGACCCTGCTTCTCGCCGCTATCCAGTACAATGCTTCCAGTCTGTGCAACTGCCAGGGCACATCCTGACAACACCCCATCACTATCATCCAGCTGGATATGCTTCAGCGGTTTTTCAGGACTGTCTCTGAGGAGATCTATATCATCGGACAACCATTCATCAGGTATATCCTGCGGAACAACGAGTTTTTTTATGCCGTGCCGGGCCAGGTGTTCGTTTATCGTCTCAGCCAAATGCCTGGCGTCTGTTTTGGTCACCTCAGCCTTATAATCGCCGACCCGCTCGGCAAACAGCCAGACATTTTCTTCACGCGCGGTGCCTGTTTTACGATAATCACGTGTCAGCTGTGATTCATCGATACTTTCATCCACCGGCACATCCCGCAAGGCGCGTTGGATTCTGTTGAGAATTTCCTCTTTGGCTGCATTCATTACCGGTTCCTCCACCAGTCACGAAACGATTCTTTGGGTATGGCCTTCATATCTCGCATAGCGGTCCATCCCGACAATTTCCCGGGAAGATGTGTGATTGTTCCATTTTTCACAAAGAACATTTGTCCCCTTTGTGCATACCTTTGTACGCGTTCGTACTTCTTTCTGCTTGAAAAAGATTTTGCAAGGAACTTTAAAGCTCTGTGTTCCGGATCCATTTTCTCGCGGAAAGTCCCTTCTTGTTCTTTCTTCCTGACGATTTTTCCACGCAAATGGACCAACACTTCCGGTATGTTGATCTTAACCGGGCAGACCTCATAGCAGGCGCCACACAGACTGGAAGCATAAGGCAGAGAAGCCGGGCCTTTTTTGTCAATGCCTTTCAACTGTGGAGTCAATATTGCTCCAATCGGACCCGGATAGACGGAATGATAGGCATGTCCTCCTGTACGTTCGTACACCGGACATACATTCAGGCACGCGCTGCAGCGAATACACTGAAGCGTCTGCCGACCGATTTCGTCCGCAAGGACATTAGTCCGGCCATTATCCATCAAAATGAGATGAAATTCCTGGGGGCCGTCCCCTTCAGTGACACCGGTCCAGAACGAATTATAGGGGTTCATACGCTCGGCTGTTGATGAGCGCGGCAGTATTTGCATAAACACTTCAAAATCGCGCCAGGTCGGGAGTATTTTTTCTATTCCCATGATACTGATCAGCACTTCCGGAAGCGTGATGCACATCCGGCCGTTACCCTCCGACTCCACCACAGAAACCGTTCCGGTCTCAGCCACAGCAAAATTGGCTCCACTGATCCCAATCTTTGCACTTAAAAACTTTTGGCGCAAGTACTTGCGAGCTGTATCAGCCAGTTCTGCCGGCTGATCGGTCAGTTCCTTGTTTCCGATAGTACGGCGAAATAATTCCCGGATCTCTGCCCGGTTCTTATGGATGGCAGGGACCAGAATATGGGAAGGAGTGTCCTCTGCTAACTGAACAATAAGCTCTGCGAGGTCGGTCTCGATAGGTTTGATACCATCCTTTTCCAGAGCCTCATTGAGATTGATTTCGTCGGTGGTTATGGATTTCATCTTCACCACTTCCTTCGCACCATGTTGTTTCACGAGCGAAGTCACAATCTGGTTTGCCTCTTCCCCATTACGAGCCCAATGCACCTGGCCACCGGCACGCGTCACAGATTCTTCGAGTTGAAGGAGATAGTGGTCCAGATGCCGGAGCATATGACTTTTGATGGCTCTGCCCGCCTCACGCAACGTTTCCCAGTCCGGCATTTCACCAACCACAGTGGCCCGCTTCTTCCTTATCGTGTGCGTGGCATGGCCGATATTCCGCCGAAGCTGAGTATTCGACAAATACGACTGCGCTGACTCTTCAAAGGTGATATTTTCGTTGTATGGAGTGCTCATTTAATTTCCTTTTATCTCGTTACGAATCCCTCTTGCACTGTTTTTTTCAATCCCCCCAACCCCCTTTTCTAAGGGGGAGAAATACTGCCCGGCTTTTATCAGCAACACTGTTTTTAACATTTTACCTGGCTATCGTTTATCAATTCCGAATAACCCATAATCACAGAATTTCGCGTTCCCTCCCCCTTGGCGAAGGGGGCTGGGGGGATTGGACCCGCGCTAACAGGGTTTCCAGGTGTTCCACAACCCCATCCAGGTTATTGATCACATCTTCATTCATAATTCGAATCACCCGGTAACCCAACCTGGTCAGATCATCATCCTTTCTCTTATCTTTCTCCAATCTGTTCTCATGGGATTCTCCATCCAGCTCGATCACCCATTTGAGCTTTCGAGATACAAAATCAACGATATAATCATCAATTGGAAATTGACGATTAAACTGGTATCCGTAGAACTTCTTCGCTCCTAACACATTATCCCACAGAATAATCTCTGCTTTTGTGGAATCTTTTCGCAAATGTCTGGCTAATGACTTCAGAGATTTATTGTAATGTGATCCTGGCTCCCCTGCCTCTTGATTGCGCCCTTCAATCCCCCCAGCCCCCTTTTCTAAGGGGGAAAAGAACACCCTGGTTGTTATCAGTGACACAGTCGTTATCATTTTATGCGGCCATAGCTTTTTAAATTTAAAATTATCAATTATTACAGTGATCAGCCTTCCCTCCCCTTTTCTAAGGGGGAGAAATACTGCCCGGCTTTTATCAGCAACACTGTTTTTAACATTTTACCTGGCT
>DATFNI010000567.1:0-11225 GCA_035266485.1 Balneolales bacterium | reverse complement strand
GGGTTCGAGATAAGAATCGATGGCAAAAAGAAATAGAACACGGACAACACCGATGACCCGGGTTCTCGCGGACAAAAATGTAAACCAGCTCCGGAGAGGATTTGGGGTGGGGTATAACGGGCAGAAACCATTTTCAAATGCCTTGAAACCGTGAAATTCAACCTAATCCGGAACATTTTACTATACCGCACTGACGTTAGGTACGAGATCTTAGACTTCAGATCAATCGAGATTTTTTATCTAAAGTCTAAAATCTGATGTCCCTGAAATCCTGGGCTGAGTGTTTAAGTTCTTCAAGGTGGCCATCGTGCAGCTTAATTGTTCGATGAGGGAAATGGCGTACCATATCATAATTGTGGGTAACCATCAGAACAGCCATCCCGCGATTATTGATTTTCTCAAACAACTCCATGATTGCCCTGGATGCCTCCGGATCCAGGTTGCCGGTTGGCTCATCGGCCAGTATGATGGGGGGTTCATTTACAAGGGCCCGTGCTATCACCACTCGTTGTTGTTCTCCGCCAGAGAGATCATCGGGCATATCCTTGCGTTTGTGACTCAGTCCCACCATGTTTAATACTTCGAGAACGCGCTGCTTGATCACGTTACCGGATGCTCCGGTCACGTGCATGGCAAAGGCGACATTTTCAAAGACATCTCTGTCGGACAACAACTGAAAGTCCTGAAACACGATGCCGAGTTTTCTGCGGAGTTTGGGAACTTTGCGATTGCTTATATGGGCGACATCATAGCTGGCGACATGAACATCACCCCGGTCGGGCAAAACATCACGGTAGATTAGCTTAAGAAAGGAACTTTTCCCGGCTCCGGTCTGACCAATCAGGTAAGCAAATTCCCCAACGCGTAACTGGAAATAGACATTTCGAAGCACTTCGTGGTGTTCAAAAGTGACACTGACATCTTGTAAATCAATAAGTACGTCGTTGTTCATCGCAAAATCATCGTAATACGGTCGCTGTTTTCGGTCGCCTCAATAAAATCAAATCCCTCATAACTTGCCAGAATCTTACGGTCTGATTTGGCAATCAGTGATATCATCTGGCGAAGCGTAAATACACGCTGGCAATGAGATTCCCGAATTTCACGTTTGATTGAAGAATCGGGAGGAGGGGTTATTACAAAATCGTTAAAATGAAGGCCCTTTTCCGGATCGAAGTGGCTTTTCCGAACGTAATGCCAGCCTGCTGAGGTCGTATATTCTTCGTTCAGAAGAGGTTCGGCTTCAATTGAATTGATTGGGGTTGTAAAATCAAAAATGAAGATCCCCTTCGGAGTCAAAATATTTTTAATGTTTAGAAACAGGGTTACAACATCATCATCATTCATCAGATAGTTGATACTGTCGAACAGCATCACAACCACATCAAATCGTCGTTCAATGTCGATATTCCTCACGTCCATGACCTTCCATTTTACACTGTGGGCATGATCCTTTGATTGAGCTACACCTATCATCTCTCCTGAAAGATCAGTGGCTGTGATATCATACATATTGTATTCGGCCATAGATAAGGCAAAGGAGCCGGTTCCGCAGGCAAGCTCAAGAACGGACTCCGCATAAGGATGATACGACTGGATCAGATCATCGATGTAATCAGCCCAGTAGTCATAGTCGATATCACGCATCAACTCATCATAAACCGGTGCCAATCCCTCATAAATATCAGTTATCCTGTAGTTTTCCTCTTCATTCATGCGTGTTGATGTTTACGATTATTGACAATCTTAGCGGCCAGTTCCACGGCCTCGCGAAATGATTGTGGTTCAGCCTGATTCTTACCTGCCAGGGCGAATGCCGTGCCGTGGTCGGGAGAAGTACGAACGATGGGCAAGCCCAGCGTTACGTTTACTCCTGCATGAAAGGCAATGGTTTTGAAGGGGATAAGCCCCTGGTCGTGATACATCGCCAGTACTGCATCAAACAGCTCATACTGTCTGCTGCCGAAAAAACCGTCTGCAGGGAACGGACCATCCACACGGAACCCGTTTTTCTGCAAACTATTAATGGCCGGTATGATGACATCCAGCTCTTCACGGCCGATTACCCCACCATCACCGGCATGTGGATTCAACCCGAGTATAGCAATCCGCGGACGTTCCAGACCAAAGTCGTTGATCAGCCCACGATGGATAATAGCTATCCGTTCGGTGATCGATTCTTCGGAAATCTGCTCTTTCACCGAGTGAAGCGGTATGTGTATGGTGACCAACCCCACCCGTAACCCGTCATGGACAAGAAGCATCACAAAATCGCTGGTTTTGCAAAGTTCGGCAAGGTATTCGGTATGCCCCGGATGTGGAAAACCGGCTTTATTAACGGCCTCTTTGGATATGGGGGCGGTGACAATCGCATCGGCCAGATCATTCAGACAAGCCAGGGTCGCTTCTTTAATTGCCGCAACAGCTGCCTTGCCGGCCCGGACATCGATTCCGCCCGGGTTGATGACGATCTGCGATTCATCAATGACATCAATGATGTTGACAACCCCGCGTTCCGCCTCTTCCGGAGACGTGATTTTTTGAAGCCTGATATCCAGATCGCACTGATCAAGATAGAAACGGAAAACTTTTTCTGATCCGAATATTATCGGAGTCGTAGAGTTTGTCAGGGCATCATTACTTAAAGTCTTCAGGATGATTTCCGGACCAATTCCGTTATAATCGCCCATACTGATGGCCAGACGCATTGGTTGTCCCGTCATTCCTGACTGATAAGTTTATAATCTCCAAACCCTGTTGTTGCCTGGAAGACAAATTTATGACTACCGTAGTTCCAGATCACAATTGACGGACCGTTTGTTGGAAACTCCCGCTGCACAGAATCCGGAGGGCCATACTTGATGTAGATCTTCCCTTGATCCGAGTCATACCCCGGGACTTGCATGCTGCTGAAGTGCGTATATGCATAATCAATCCTGCGATAATACTCCGCCATGAGCTGATTGTAAGCAGTATGAGGTGTTGGATCACGCTTTTTCCAGAATGCCATGAATTTAGCCTCACGCTGACTGTCGTTCCCGGAGAACTGCTTTTTAATATCATTTTTGGGAAGGATGAACTTAAGCATGTCGATGGCGATATCCAGATTATACAGGCTTGTGGGCATATCAACCCAGCGCGACTGGTACACCATCCGGCCAATGGTCCTGTTCTCGGTCGAGTCTTTTACCATGATCCGGAACATTGCGTTGGCAAACGTGCTGTTTGGAATGCGTAAACTGGCATATGTATATGGAATGCTGGACTTACTGAGATTCAGATACACTTGTGTCGTGTCGGTTGAGGGTATCACTTTGACACCGGTATGAATTTGATCCGACGGTATAATCTTTTGGAACACGGGCTCTGTTGCCGTTGTGTCACCCGGATTATCACCCAGTTTTTTGATATCGACCGTGTAGCTGTGCTGTGCATTGTACCCGGGTATCATGCACAAAAGAGTAAAATCTTTACCAAAAAAGGCATCGTTGCTCATATTGATGAGAGGATAACTGCCTGGTATCGTAACATTCTTGGTAGATTCCAGGAAAATCAGGTTTGATGTAGAGTCTTTTTCCAAATTCGGAACCCTGACATGCCTCCAGAATGACCGGGAGTCCTGGTTACTGATATCCGGCTGACTAAGCTGCAACTGGTAGAGATAGGTTCCCGGTTCCAGGGGGATGGTAACATATCCCTGTAAATATAACTTGTCAGATTGTGTCTCCTGGTATGTCTCTGCGGTAACGCCTCCTTTCCAGTTTCCGCGGGCTATAATCGTAGAGTTATTAGCGATTTTTCGTCCAAGTTCATCCACGTTTTCCCGGTTTGGGGGACGCCGATATCGGTCGCGGTCATGATCACCCGATCGCCTCTCGTCAGCCATAGGCCTTGCCTCTTTTTGCCATTTATGGAAAGCATCCATGGCATCCGGATTTATCTTGTATACTTCGATATTTGCCTGAACATTAGCCTGGAAAGTCTTGTTGTGCTCAATGCCGGTATTGGTTAACGGGTTTTGTTTGAGAAAGGTTAAATCGTCATACTCTATTTTGAAACCCACAATCAGATCCGTTTTCGCCGAATCCATGTGTGGCAGGAAAATATTGTTGATATACATCCTGGGCTGATGCCGGTTATGAACCAAACCCTCGAATGAAATACGCTGGCCAAAGGTAAATGGCGCTGCGATAAGTGTTATCAGAATGGGGAGAATGAGTCTACGGCGCATATTTTATAATGTTGGGAGACACCGAAGGTGCAGGTTTATCACTTAATTTTACAACTTTAAAATACAGGTTTTAAGTAGCCATAAAAATCACAGCCATCGTTAAATATAGTTGATAACGCTTGAATATGATTCTTCGTGCCATTAATCAAACAGATTCATTTTGACGACAGGTACCATTTAGTATCTTTAATGGCATCAACAGCGAATTACAATAAATAGTATGAAAGCTGATAATAAAAAAAAGAATGGAAAGTCGGATTACAGAACCGCTCACCTGACTTTCATGAGCGAGCTTCTTGAACAGGAATATAAGATTAAAAAGGGCGGTGGTGAGAAACGGATTGAGAGCCAGCACAAAAAGGGGAAGCTGACAGCTCGCGAGCGCATCGAACAATTGACAGACAAAGATTCACATTTCCATGAGCTTGGAATATGGGCCGGTTTTGAAATGTATGATGATGTTGGCGGATGCCCGGCAGCCGGTGTCATAATGGGGATTGGGCTTGTTTCAGGAAGAGAATGTGTGATTGCAGCCAATGATGCGACAGTTAAAGCCGGAGCATGGTTTCCCATCACTTGTAAAAAGAATATACGTGCACAGGAAATCGCCCTCGAAAACCATCTGCCCATCATCTATCTCGTTGATTCAGCGGGAGTATATCTGCCGATGCAGGATGAAATTTTTCCCGATAAGGAGCATTTCGGTCGAATATTTCGGAATAATGCGATACTGAGTGCTAAGGGCATTCCGCAACTTGCTGCAATCATGGGGAGTTGCGTTGCCGGTGGCGCTTATTTGCCGATTATGAGCGACGAGGCTTTGATCGTCGATGGGACGGGAAGCGTTTTCCTGGCCGGCAGTTACCTGGTAAAATCGGCCATAGGCGAGGATGTCGATAACGAGACACTTGGAGGCGCCACCACACAGACAGAAATAAGCGGAGTGACGGACTACAAAATGCCGAACGATGAAGTCTGCCTGCAAACGATACGTGATTTGATCGACAAGACCGGACCTTTTGGGAAGGCCTGGTTCAATCGGGCAGAAGTAAAAGATCCTGCCAGGCCAGCCGGTGAGATACTCGATATTCTGCCTGCCGACAGAAACCGTCCATATGACATGATGGATCTGCTTGAATGTATCATTGATGAGGGTAGTTTCACCGAATTTAAAAAAGGATACGGGCAGTCGCTGATCACCGGTTATGCCAGGATTGATGGCTGGAGTATCGGTATCGTGGCTAATCAACGCCTGGTCAAGCGCTCAAAAAGAGGGGAGATGCAGATCGGAGGTGTGATTTACTCCGACAGCGCCGACAAGGCGACGCGTTTCATCCTTAACTGCAATCAAAAAAAGATTCCCCTTCTTTTTCTTCAGGATGTCACCGGATTCATGGTTGGCAAGAGAGCGGAACATGGCGGAATCATCAAAGACGGCGCCAAGATGGTCAACGCGGTTGCCAACAGCACGGTACCCAAAATCACGATCGTTGTCGGCAATAGTTATGGAGCAGGAAACTATGCCATGTGCGGGCGTGCTTACGATCCCCGTTTCATGTTTGTATGGCCCTCTGCTCAGATTGCGGTGATGGGGGGGCAACAGGCCGCCAATACGTTGTTGCAGATACGCGTCAGTGCCAGGGAAAAGAAAGGGGGAAAAGTGTCCGATGAGGAACGCAATAAGTTTTTAAAAGAGATCCAGGATAACTACGACCGGCAGACCGACGTACGATATGCTGCAGCTCGTCTTTGGGTGGATGCCATCATCGACCCCAGGGATACCCGGGAAAAGATATCCATGGCCATCTCCGTAGCCAATCATAATCCTGTAATCGAACCCTTCCGCACCGGTGTAATCCAGACATGAAGTGGCACGAATTTGGGGGACGGATGGTACCCTTCTTAAATCGGTTAATCGGTCTTTCGCAGATCAATTTCGAAATTTCAAAATGATGCCCACAATCCCGGGATTGGATCCTTTGCGGTTTCCAGAAAAGCCTGTTAAGTAACCGGAACGGGCGCGAAGGAGGCACGACGTTCACAATGAGTTATGCCTTTATATTTTACGACTGGGCAAAGGCAATAGTACGTAATGGATCTGTCTTTGCGGCGACACGGGCAGGGAGCCAGGAGGCCAGAACACACAAGACAAGCGTAACCAGGCTCACCCAGATGAAATCGGTGAAGCGAGGTTGCACCGGCGCGTATTTCATGAAGTAGTTGGATTCCGAGAGCGGGATCACATGCCATGTTCCCTGAATCCAGTTGAACCCGACCGCCAGGCCGACGCCGATGATCAGGCCAACGACGGCCACAAGTAAACCTTCGAGTAAGAATAACCTTCGTATCCTCTTTGAGGTTGTTCCAATTGCTTTCAGGATACCAATGTCACGGGTTCGCTCAAGCACCATCATCAAGATGGTGCCGATGAGATTGAACGCAGCAACCAGGATCATCACGGCGATAACCAAAGGTATCGTCTGTTCCTGCAGGTTGACCCACGCGAATATGCCGCTGTAGCTCTCATAAACCGACTGGACAAAATAGGGCACACCCATGTTTTGATACAGGGTGTCGGCAACCGCACGGATATGTGCTGGATCTTTTACGTTGAGTTCAACTTGCGTGGCTTCCACTGAACTGAGATGCAGCAGCGACTGACTGTATCGGCGATCGACTATGGCCAGGGCATTATCAAATTTGTCAATGCCAGTTTCATAGATCCCTGTCAAACGGAATTGCATGATATCCGGCAGATTGATCGGCGATGGGATCCCGTTAAGTGTGTAGACCGTCAGTCTTTCGCCCACTTTTGCCTGAATATTTTTTGCCATCGTGGAACCCAAAACTATACCTGGTAGTCCTGTCGAGTCTTTCGAGAGATTATAACTGCCGGATGTGATGTACTTATCGATGGAGGTGAGGTGGTACCCCGGACTTATCCCGCGTAATAACACTCCTTCGGCATGATTGTGAGTCTGTATCATCACCTGACTCATATCGACAGGCTGCGCCTGAGCCACACCAGGGTGGTGGTTCAGATAGGTGACCAGCGTATCCGCCCGGTTGATGGGATCGCCGGAGAAGGTCTCCACCGTAATGTTGGGCATGAAGCCGGTGATCTTTCCTTCTATGGTGGACTTGAACCCGTGAACGATTGACAGCGCGATCAGAAGTCCGCCGGAGCCCAATGCCACACCGGCTATGGCCATGATCTTGATGAACGACAGGAAACGGGAGTCATGTCGTTTGCCCTTGAAATAGCGTCGGGCCAGATACCATTCAAAATGCATGGCGTGTGTTTTTTTATGGAACGTACAGTTTCGAAATGAATCAATCGGGTATCCGGTGGAAGATGAAGTTCGAAACCTGGGAGGATGGGAAGATTAGAAATAAACAGGTGGTCTCATCTTCCCATCTTCAAATCCTCCGAACTTCCTTCTCTACTCGGGACGCATATGCGGGAAAAACAGGACATCGCGAATGGACTCCTGGTTTGTCATGATCATGGTGAGCCTATCGATGCCGATACCCAGTCCGGCCGTCGGTGGCATGCCATATTCAATTGCCCGGAGGAAATCCTCGTCGACCGTCATTGCCTCATCATCGCCCTGAGCCCGCAGCCGCGCCTGTTCTTCGAGACGCCGGCGCTGATCGACCGGGTCGTTGAGTTCGGAAAACGCATTGCATATTTCCTTACCATTGACGATACCCTCAAATCGTTCGACCAGTCCGTCTACGCTACGGTGTTTCTTGGCAAGGGGACTTAGTTCTACGGGGTAATCAATGATGAATGTAGGCTGAATCAGTTTGGGCTCTACATATTCGCCAAATATTTCGTCGATCAGCTTGCCGGTACCCATGCTGTCGTCGGTGTCCAGGTGCAGTTCTTTGGCAACGGCGGCGACTTCGTCGCGTGATTTCTTGTACAGATTGTGTCCGGTTTCCCTCTCAATCGCCTCAAACATGGGTACACGTGGCCAGGGACGTTTGAAATCGATCACATTTTCGCCTACCTGCACCTTGGTTGACCCGTGAAGTTCCAGTGCCACTTTTTCCAGGATCTCTTCTACAAAGTCCATCATCCAGTTGTAATCCTTGTAGGCGACGTACAGCTCTACTTGTGTAAACTCCGGATTGTGAAAACGGCTCATTCCTTCGTTTCGGAAATCTTTGGCAAACTCGAACACACCGTCAAAGCCGCCAACGATCAGGCGCTTCAGGTACAGCTCGTTTGCGATACGCATGAACAGTTGCATATCCAGCGCGTTGTGATGCGTTACGAACGGGCGTGCCGAAGCTCCACCATAGATTGGTTGAAGGATCGGGGTCTCCACTTCGAGATAGCCTTTATTCACCATGAAGCTCCGCATGGTCTGAATCAGCTGCGACCGTTTGCGGAATACATCACGAATCTCAGGATTTACGATGAGATCCACATACCGCTGCCGATATCGCAACTCTTTGTCGCTAAAGGCATCATAGACTTTCTTTTCGCCATCTTCAACCACCTCTTTTGGGGTAGGTATGGGGCGCACGGCTTTGGTCAGCAGGTCAAAAGATTCGGCGTGAACCGTGATCTCGCCGGTACGTGTACGAAACACAAAACCTTTCACTCCAACCACATCGCCGATGTCCACCAGTTTTTTAAATAGGGTATTGTAGGTATCGACACCCACATCATCACGGCGAATATAGACCTGAATGCCTCCTTCCGAATCCTGAAGATTGAAAAAAGCCGCTTTTCCCATGATTCTTCGGGTTATGATGCGGCCTGCTATACTTACACGCTCCGGATCGGTTTCACTTTCCTCGTCTTTCAGTAACTCCGGGGTTTCGAGAATCTGTTTACTATTATGAGTGACATTAAAAGAGTAGGGATAGGGGTTGACACCCATATCACGAATCTCATGAAGCTTCTGTAGCCGAAGCTCTTCCTGTTCACTTAACGGTATTGTTCGATCGGACATTAATGCGACTTTTTTCTGGCCAGTTTCGAAAATTACTATTGATTGACGACTTAGAGTCATCTTTTTTTGCAAAGACCGTAAGATACGATCATTCAGGGAGAGATACACAGTCTGGTTTAGAGGGCTGTTTGGTGGTTTTGATTGTTTCTTGTTTCCTCTTCCCATTCCGGATAATGATGAGAATTTACGGCATGACCGGCGGACCGGAAGGTTTATTCCCCAACTAATATTCTATCATTTCACTATTCCCTCATTCCAACATTCCTTATTTTCTGATATGCAGTATATTTCATTGCCTGTTAGGGGACTTTATACCGCATTTGCCAAAGTCGTCAGCGATATACCGTCTAATCGTCTGCATGCACAGGAGCAAAAGCAGTTAAAAACGATACGCCACAACCAGCGGCGTGCGGAGATCATAACATCAAGAATCCTGCTGAAGGATCTGGCGGGGATGGCCGGGATGGACAGGGGATCGTTTCATGTGGAGAAAGATGAGGGGGGACGCCCGACGGGTGTTAATGGATCGAGGAAAGTTCCCGTTGGAATCAGCCACTCTAACCGGCATGTACTATGTGCTTTGTATCTCGACGGGGAGGTCGGACTGGATATCGAAAATGTTAACAGGCGTATGCCGGATCGGTTGACTTCCCGCATCCTGGCCCCGACAGAATTTGATTTATTGGACAATCTGCCGTTGGTCCGGCTGTGGACGATTAAAGAGGCCGTTCTTAAGCAACAAGGCCTGGGGTTATATGCGGGAATGCCCAATGTCGTCCTTCGACAGGTGGATGATCATCATTTTTATGCAGAATTTCGGAAACAGCACTTCAAGGTATACAGTTTGTCGAACGATGGCGCCTGGATTGCCATAAGCCTGTCGGACGGACAGTAGTGGAATAGGAAAATAGTGGAATAAGAGACGAAGGCAGCAGGAGAATTTTAGACAGAACCCCATGAGCCATATAATATTGCCGGATTTCAGGATGTCGAAGACGATTGCTCTTTTGCTGGAACCGTTCATCTCGCATCAAAAAAGAATCTGGTCCTTTCCAATGCCCCAAAATAAGTCCTGCGAATCGCATTGAGTAACGACCGATTAAGCATTAACTTATTATCAATTTGGGCTGATTGAAGAACAAAACCATTTTTACCTCAGATGAATAGTTTATCCTATACGAAAGAGCAGATTTTAGACGCTATCAAAGAAGCATGCAAAACTGCCGTGGAACAGAATACACGAATTTTATTTTTGCCAAATGAAATAAATGACAAAAATTTCAGGCAGGTGTGCGAGGTCTATGCGTCGATATATCCACACAATTTTGATACAATTGTGATCCTGGAAGGAGTAGACCGGGAACTTAAAAAAGGCATCTGTATACCCGACCTGGAAAGCTTCAAAACGCCGTTTGGGTCGGTGCCTGTCAATACCCGGCTTGCTGACGATTTCTGCGATGAAGAAGACGATTTTTACATCACTAATGAGTCGTATCACGAAGGACTGAGCCTGTTTCAACAGCTGCAAATGTTGCAGGTCGTACAGTCAGGATATAGTGTGGTCAGTATCCAGGTGTCAAACCAGGAGAGCAGTTCCATACTCCGAGAACTGTCAATCGTGATGAGCGATGTGCTTACTGCCTACAATTCGCTTACTATTTGTTGTTGCGACATGCACATCGACCAGAAGGATAAACTGGATCTTTTGATGAACTACCACGTGGCCAGGGACACCTCCAATCTTAAATATCTCATTAACCAGGAAGATGTCCTTGTGCACGGTAAATCTCCGCTGCTTACCGGCATGCTGCTGGCTCAGATCTGGGATCTGGATATCCAGTTTCTTGACGGCACGTATTCAACCACAGATGGCAATAGTCTGATTGCCGGTTATGCTGTTAACAAAAGAGGCCTATGACCGCTTTGACGAAGTCCGGCAGCATTAGTGTCATCGGGATGGGCAGGGTAGGAAGATGTCTGATGCTGTCACTTTTGGAAGCGGGTTTTCATATCCATAGCTTTTT
>DATFNI010000566.1:0-16609 GCA_035266485.1 Balneolales bacterium | reverse complement strand
GGATCGCAGTACGTCCATGTTGTCACCGGCCGGCGCCGGGGTATCGGGGGCACGGAGAAACCATACATTATGAATCCCAATGGAGGCAACCGCCTGCCGGGCTTCCATCTCACGGATATCCGCAAGCGACTGGTCCTGTTCATAACCGACGAGGTTCTGACCGCCGTTTCCGCGCGTTGCGAAAACCATGGCAACCCGCTTGTGTTCATCAAGTACGGCTTTGGCCAGGTAGCCGGCAATCATCGACTCGTCATCCGGGTGAGCTACAACAACAAGGATATCTGCCTTGAACCGGGGATCAGGTTTGGGATTTGCATTGTTTTGCTGTGCATTGGCGGCCTGAGTAAGAGCAATCATCGCAATCAACACAGCAAGGGCAATATGATGAGAGAAGCGTTTCATATGGATCTCCTTTATTAGCACTAAGTGACACACTCCAACTAATTAAAACAAAATTAAACGGAATATTAAACAGCAGTTCCTATATCCCAGGTTAAAACCTTTCAATTTTACCAGCATGGAATGGCCTCGTCCTTTAGTGCGGGTGAAATGGAAGGATGCCATCGCAAGGGATGGCATCCATTTTCTATCTAATTTCGTGAATAGTCATAGGTGGAGTCAAAACCCGCGTATCTTTTTCAACAACAAGATCGTTAGGCAATGTAAATGTTGCCGTTTGACGAATATCGTTGGATGCGGCACCTATTTTCACCGTGTATTCACCGGCTTCATCGATCCACGCACTTTTAGCCGTGTCGTATGAGGACAAATCGCCCGGTTTAATTGTAAATGAAATCGTCTGGGTTTCACCGGGACGCAACAGGCGCGTCTTGGCAAAGGCACGCAACTCTTCGGACGGTTTTCTCAGCTCTTTGTCCGGAGCGCTGATATAAAGTTGAACTGCTTCTTTACCGGCCACTTTACCGCTGTTGGTAACATCGACGGTGGCGGTGACGGAACCGTTGAAATGCGATGAACTCAATTTCAGATTATCGAATGTAAAGGTCGTATAGGAAAGCCCGTAACCGAAATCATAAGCCGGCCTTACATGAAATGTGTTGAAGTACCGATAACCGACATAGATGCCTTCCCTGTAGATCACTTGCTTCGGGTTATCTTTGGGCGTTCCCGGGAAGTTATTGGAAGAAGGTTCGTCCGAATATTTCATCGGGAATGTGGTTGCCAGGTGTCCGGATGGATCCACTTTTCCGCTTAAGATATCGGCTATGGCGTTACCAGCCTCTTCGCCCGGCTCCCAGGCCAGCAGAATAGCATCCACCTCATGCCTCCAGCTGGCTACATCCATAACGCCGCCGGTATTCAGCACAACCACCACTTTCTTTCCCTTGGCATGGAATGCATTAGCTACATTGCGAATCATAGCTTTTTCGTTACCGGAAAGATAGAAGTCGTCTTTCAGCTTACGGTCGGCACCTTCACCGGCAATCCGGCCGATGGTGATGATGGCTTCATCGTTGGTCGCAGCCTCTTTTTCGGCCAGAGTACGATCAACGGTCAACTGGGGAATTGGCGGCAGACTCATAAAGAAAAATCTCCGTACCGGCTGTTTCGCTTTTTCCGCTTTCAGGTAATCTTCATAAGACGTCTGGAGCGACGCATCTACCGTATAACCGGCGTTTGAAAGTCCCTGATTCAGGTTTATAACGAAAGGTTTGTTAACATTACCGCTTCCGGTTCCGTTGGCGATTGTGTTATACGATGTGTTACCGAACAATGCGATACGGTGTGCATTGGTCAACGGAAGCGCATTGTCGTCATTTTTCAGAAGCACCATACCCTGAGTCGCAGCCTCACGTGACACCTGGGCGTCTTTCTTAAGATCGGGATGATCCGAATAGTGATAATGTTTGAATGAAGGGGACTTGAGAATAATATTCAGGATTCCTTCCACATTTTCGTCCAATACCTTTTCACTTAGCTTACCGCTTTTAACCGCCGCGACAATATCATCCATTTGTCTGACACTTCCAGGCATCAGTAGATTGTTACCTGCATCCATCTGGGCAATGGGATCATCCCCTCCTCCCCAGTCGGTCATTACAAATCCCCTAAAGCCCCATTCGTTACGAAGCACGGTCGTCACCAGATCGTGTCGTTGTGAGGTATAGGTACCGTTTACTTTGTTGTACGAGGTCATCACAGTCCAGGGGTGTGATTGTTTTATAGCGATTTCGAACCCTTTAAGGTAGATTTCACGTAATGCCCGTTCAGTGATCAGTTCGTTGATCGAGTTACGGTTCGCTTCCTGGTTATTTGCGTCAAAATGTTTGAGTGATGTTCCGACACCATTCGACTGGATACCGTTGATAACGGCCCCGGCCATTTCGCCGGCAACAAGAGGATCTTCCGAATAGTATTCGAAATTACGGCCGTTCAACGGATTCCGGTGAATATTCATCGCCGGAGCCAGAATGATGTCGATGCCAAAATCATGTACTTCCCTGCCAAAAGCGACTCCTGCATTATGTACGACGCTGGTATCAAAGGTTGAAGCCAGCAATGTGGCTACAGGAAAACCGGTTGCGTAGTAGGTCCGGCTGCTGTCATGGTCACGTATGGGAGGGATGCGGACACCTGCAGGACCATCGGAAACCGTTATGGACGGAATACCTAACCGCGGAATCGGATGGGTTCTTCCGGCGGCACCGGGAACCTTCTCCGGATATTTTGCGGCATCAGGATCCTGCTTCATGTGCCTGAAACGCTCTGGAACCTTGACTCCCTTGGGTATGTGAAATACACGGCCCAAACCTACAACCATCTGCGCTTTTTCATGTAAGGTCATGGCCTGAACCACTTTTTTTACAGGATCCTTGCCCAATTGCGGTGCCTGCTGTGCGAACACCATAACCGGCACTGCCGACAATAACAATAAAACTGTGCCGGTGGCTGCTTTGTAAAACCTTCTCATAGACACTCCTTCTTATTAAGTATTAATTGATCATTGATATATGTTATTGATGCCAATAAATGTCGCCGGCAGCAGCCCGGAAAACTTACACTGGCCACCTTTCCGGGAGCTGGACGTTCTGCTGGTTAATTGGTGATGTCGATCTTTTGCGAGAGCCGGACATTATGCTCGGAGGAACCGACATAAATCATACGGGTTCCCTTGGCGGTCGTCCATCCCTCACCGGCTTCCCAATACTGAAGCTGCCGGTGCGGAACCTGCATTTTCACACTGACGGTCTGTCCTGCCGGAACAGAAACACGATCATAGGCAGCCAGTGCCTTCAGTGCGAATGGCACTTCTTTGGGTGGACTGTCGGGTAACCCCAGGTAAACCTGTGGCACTTCATCGCCGGACATTTTGCCTGTGTTTGTGATATCGAAACTTATCGCCAGATCACCATCATTTTTTTGCATCACCGAGAGATTGGAATAACGGAACGTTGTGTATGAGAGTCCGTAGCCAAATGGGTACAAGGGAGTCTCGTTATTCTTGTCATAGAAGCGATATCCCACAAAAATTCCTTCCGAATAAGTGGTGGTACAACCGGCTGAAGACATCGGTCCGCCGCTTGCTTTCTTGCAAAGTGTACCTGTGCTGTCGACACCAATCGAGGTGCGTTCAGGATGTAACTTGGGCTGGTTAGCCGGTCCCTGATCGAGCCTGGCGGGCCAGGTAAACGGAAGGCGTCCGGCCGGGTTTACTTTGCCAAGAAGGACGCTTGCTGTCGCGTAACCGCCCTCATCGCCCGGATACCACATCTCCAATACGGCCTTGACCTTGTTCAGCCACGGCATAGCCAGCGGATTGCTGTTATTAAGCACAACAATGGTGTTCGGATTGGCATCTGCGACAGCATTGATAAGAGAGTCCTGGCTATCCGGCAGCGGCCTGGACAAATCGGTAGTGCTCCACGCAAAAACGATAGCGGCCGAAGCAGACTTGGCCGCTTTTACGGCCGCTTTGAAGTTTTTTGCATCTTGTTCCGGTGTCACCCAGTTGAGGCGAACCTGAACCGGATTACCGGATACATCGGATTGTTCGACTACCGATATCGAATGGTTACCGGCGGTCAGTTTGAGATAAAATCGGTTATTATTCAATCCATCTGTCGTCGGAAGAACGCCGTTATCGCCCGGATGGACGGCGCCGTAGCGCGGTGTCATTCCAAAGAATCCGCAACCGCTGCACCCGATCTTCCTACCGTCAACACTGAGGCTGGCAGTAGCTCCCAAGCTTTGCATATTCAACCAGTAACTGCCGGTAACAGGGACACGAAGCGTGCCATCCCATTTGTAAGCAGAACCGGCGCCCAGCGCCTTGCGATTTTCACTTGTGTTATCAATCTGAGATACAACCGCGGTCTTATGGGTTTTGGTATCGGTTCTGATCAGTCCCCTCGATCCACTGTGTGAGAAAGCAGATGCCGGGATCGGCGTGCCGGTCATATCAACACCGGCTTCGTATTTTACATGTGACTTTGACTCGTGTCTAAGAACCTGGTAGGTGCCAATCTGACGAGATGCAATGCCTGCCGACTTCTCGCCGCCTCCGGCCGTTGCGATCGTCTGACCTGCACCCGGTCCGATCAATACAATCGAACGGAGGCTGTGGCTGGTGAGCGGGAGAATATCGTCCTCATTTTTGAGCAAGGTGGCGGCATCCTCACCTGTTTTCAAGACCACTTTGGCGTCAGCATCGACCGGTTCCGGTGTCACGGTGTGCTTGGACTTGCCATCAAGCAAACCAAACCGAACGTACTCATACAACACATGCCTTACCGCTATGTCGATGGCTGATTCCGTTATCGTGCCATTAGCCAGGGCTTTTTTCATGGCTGCCCGTGTGAAATAAGAATGCAGAAACCCAAAGGTAATCCCGCCGGGCATTTCCATATCCAGGCCGGCATTGAAGAATGTTGTTCCATGATTGGCACCCCAGTCGGAGTCAACCCATCCCTTGAACCCCAGTTCATTACGCAGGATATCGATGAGATTGTGCGCATTATTGGATGCATAGTAGCCATTGACCATATTGTACGAGCTCATCATTGAGGCAACTCCGGCATCGACGGCATCGGTGAACGGCTGGAGATAAATCTCATGTAATGCGCGTTCCCCCACATTTACGTTGTTGCCGCCGTCATAGGCAATGTAATGTTTCACCTGAGCCATCACACCCTGACTTTGAATACCCTTGATTTCAGCCGCACCGGTCTCACCGGTCAACAACGGATCTTCCCCAAAGGTGTTAAAAGCGCGTTCCCACGTCGGGTCGCGGTCAATATTCACAAACGGTTCCAGGACCACATCCTGCCCGAGTGCCCTGGCATCTTTGGCAATGACTACCCCATTGGAGTAAGCATCATCTTTACTGAAAGTCGCGGCCACGCCCATCGTGGCGGTCATCCCTGTTGAGTTGTGTTTGGTGGCTACGCCCGGAGGGCCATCCGTTAGCTTAAGCGATGGAATGTCAAGTCTTGGAATAGCCAGCAGGTAGCCGGCCTGGTATTGCCGGTTAGCCGCCGTATCCGTTGCACCTTCAATCAGAGTCAGTTTTTCATTGAGGGTCATTTCATTTAATATCTTGCTGACACGCTGCTGTATCTGCTGTTCTGACTGGGCATAACTGACCGATGCAGAGATTGTTACTGTGAGAATAATTACCAAAAAGAAAACGGTATTGTATAAGTTTCGCATATAAACTCCTTAAATGGCTATCGGTTTATAGTATGGCGTAACCAGTAAATGGGGATATGATAGGTCGGTGATGCTTCCGCTTGGTAAGTGGAAGCGTTTCCTTATAAAATCAATAGGATAGCCACACATTGGATTAATAACCCTTCCTTAAATATTTAAGTGCACACCAAAAGCTGTAGTAGAATACTTATAAGCCGGAATATGCTATGAAAATGCACGCATTATATATAAGAAAATTTTTTGAATTTTAAATAGCGCGGTGAAAGCACGTACCGGATCCTCTAAATTTTTTACAAATCAGAATAACTGTGTTTCCAAACGATGGGACAATTTGACACTAGCCATATTATGCCCGGCAGTTTAGGCAATAATGGCACACATCCATTCATCTAACCATTTTCCTTTGATTCTATATCCTCCGGTTAACCGGATTCTTCAAAGAGTAGGTTATTTACATTTATCATTTCAAGAATCAGTGGCCGGTTATGATAAAATTTGTAATGTTTGTTGTTGAATTATCACATCCCCGGGGAATAAAATTTTTTATGACGTTCTGTTACTCTTCCCCGAAAGAAGACATAAGTCCCTGGCACGTCTTTTAGTAGCTTATATTTTCATTGTTTATTGTTTGAAAGGCGATCATCCGGGTTAAGTCTGAGCGATTTTATTTCTCCTCCTTCGCCAGTTTTCCTCTTTTTTTGCGCGTAGTCAGATAGAGGCCGATTACAATGCGGGTATGGCCTCTGTCAACCATCAAAAAGCCAGAGGATCATGAAACGGCAATCCACTCACTTACTCAGTTTTGTAACAGTTGGAGGATTTCGATACATCATATTGATGCTTCTCTTTCTTGTTTTGCCTACTTGTAAAAAAGGCAGTAACCCGGTATCCCCAACTAACAGTGGTACCGTAAAGGATGTAAATACCTATCTGAGTAAACTTCCAGCCTGGTCGGTCTTTTCACCACCCATGGATTCCACGGCTCCCACCCCCACCGGTCAGGCGACAACAGAGCAGCCCGATACGATGAATGTGGATATGATCGATAGCTCGGGTACTGTTTACACCGAAAAGGATGTGGTTTACGGCTGCCAGGTGCAACCCTATACACTAACCAGTACTCCTGAAAAACTGGCCATGTATAGTCCGGACAGGGAAATTGTTTGGGCCGGTGCCCTTATTCAGGGTAAAAGCTATGCAAGTGGACTCGGAAGCCTGCTGCCCCTGGTGATCAATCAACGGTCGCCGATACAGGTATCCATCCCTTCGCTGGCCAACAACGACAATGCTCGTACTGTTCAGGACCCGACACAGGCAAATGTGGATCAGGCCATCGGGTCGATGATTGGCAATGCGACACAAAGTGGACTCGCAACTCCTTCTACGATCATCTTTAGGATGTCGACCTACTACAGTGAGCAGCAAGCTGCCCTTCAGATGGGATTATCTGGCAGATATCTTGGATTTCAGGCTTCCGCCAGTGGCAGTATCGACCAGACAGTGGCCGAGCATACGGTCACAGCCGAGTTTTACCAGAAGATGTACACCGTTGTAATCCAGGCTCCACAGACTCCCGGCGGGTTCTTCAGCAGTGACTTCACTAATGATAAGCTCCAGGAGCAGATCAGCTTGGGAAGGATCGGCCCGGACAACCTGCCGGTTTACGTCTCAAACATCGTCTACGGACGCATGATGATGTTCTCACTGACTTCGACAGCCAGCGTCTCCGACATCCGGGCAACCATGCAGGCCGGTTATAAGTCAATCGGGGGAAGCGTCAGCGGCAGCCTTAAGGCAAAACAGAAAGCCATCTTACAAAATGCCAAAATTGCAGTCACCTCGATCGGCGGAGATGCGGATGCCACCATAAAGATGATCCGGTCGGGAGACTGGTCGCAATATTTTACTGATAACGCCCCGCTTTCGAGCGCGGCCCCGTTATCTTATACATTCAGGAACCTTGGAGATAACAGTATCGCGAAGGTATCGGAGACGACCAGTTACAACGTACGCACCTGTACCGCAAGGCAGGCAACGCCCGGTACGTTCGATCTAAAGACCGCTCAGGATCTCGGGATGCCAATCCCAACACCGGTTACGATTCATCTGGCTGATGTGAGCGGAGATGGCAAAAAGGACCTGATCTGGAACCACCTGGGCACCACTAACGATATCGCTATAGCCCTTTCAAATGGAGATGGCACGTTTGCCGCACCTCAGGTCGTGACCAATACCCTTTCTGCACCGGAAGGTTGGGGCAAATACAAGCTGCTGACCGGTGATTTCAATGGTGATGGAAAGGCAGATCTTCTTTGGAATTACGACGGTGTTCAGAACCGTACGTTTGTTGCCCTGTCAACCGGTGGCGGCTCCTTTAAATTTCTCCCTGCTCAAGTGCATCCTGCAAGTAATTGGGGGGAACACTATACCCGTCTTATTGGGGACCTAAATGGAGACGGATATGATGATATCGTATGGAACTATCCTGGTACGAGTAATCGAACATACGTCGGATTTTCAAATGGTGATGGAACTTTTGACATGCCCTCGGCATATCAGGATCAGCCCAATAACGGCTGGGGAGGATATTCGGTCCATCTGGGAGATGTGAATAGTGACGGCAAGATGGATATCATATGGAACGAGCTGAGCGCGAGTAATAACATTACCTATGTTGGATTGTTTAACAGCACAACACCAAGCAAATATTTCACTTTCCTTTCATCACAAGCGCGCAATCAAACTGGATGGGATCCATACATCATGTTAACCGGTAATGTAGACGGGAACAATGGGATGGACCTTGTTTTCACGAAAAGTGAAGATCCCGGCCATAATGGTCCCATTCCGATTCATCGTAATATTTCAAGTGGAAACGGGCAGTTTACATTTCCCGGTGTACAATTCACTGCCATCGAAAAAAATAATGGGACGGATGTCGTAAGAATGGGAGATGTTAATGGAGACGGCCGCGACGACATCATTTACTACAATCCAAAAACGGACTCCACCTATGTCGGACTTGGATCGGCCGACGGCACTTTTGACTTCAGCCGTTTGCCTCAGGGAAGACCGCAAATCGTCGACGACTGGTCGCAGTTCCATGTACTGGTGGGTGATATCACCGGTGATAAACGTGCCGATATCCTATGGAATGACGGTTCAGCGAGGAACCGCGTGTATGTGGGCATTGCCCGCGCAAACAGTCAATGATTCTTAATCCAACTTTGTATTCCGCTGCACAATAGCGGCAGGAGGCCTGCAGTCGGCGGATACGAAGTCATGGTCAAGCACCCAGGGTCTCCCGGAAATATGGGTTCCGGGATGTGCCCCGGGTTGCTTTTTGTCGTGCATGATCCCTGGTAAAAGTGCCATCTTGACTTGATTGCCCAGGTGGCATTTTTTCGTGTGGATTAGGATCACTGCCGATTTATACGAGATTGCCACGTCGCCCTAAAGGGACTCCTCGCAATGACAAGCAGTAGTGTCATTGCAGAGGAGCGAAGTGAAACGAGTGACGTGACCCCGATGGATCGGGGTCTACATCCAGCAACTATTATTCCACACACCACCCAATCGCAAACATACTTCTTCTGTAAGGATCATGCCCTGGCCGTATCTCATTTATATGACATCAAGAGAACAAACCCAGGACTCAATGCCTTATACTTACTACGTTTACATCCTGACAAACGAATGAAACACCGTCCTTTATACTGGTATGACAAACGATTTAATCAGAAGAGTCGAAGAGCACAAATCACATCTTATCAAAGGCTTCACAAAACGGTACAACGTAAACAAATTGGTGTATTATGAAACATATCCAGATGTTCAGGATGCTATTGCACGTGAAAAACAGATTAAGTCCGGAAATAGAAAACGTAAAATTGCACTTATAGAATCGGTTAATCCGGAGTGGAGGGACTTGGCTGAAGAGTTGATTTAGACCTGTTGACAATCATTGCCGGATTACACGAGATTGCCACGTCGCTTGCTTCGCTGCGCTCCTCGCAATACTTAAACTGAGTCCTCGGGTATCATCCAACCCGAATGCAACTCAACGGTACATGACAAAAGACACCGCGGCAATCTCGTTCATCCTGGCAACGATCCCGAAATGAGCCATAACAACACAATCCCATCCTATTTTCTATACTCATCGGCTTTTGCTAGTTGCCCTATCGCCCGGTAATAGGCAACCAAGCGCTCTCTTGCTCCCCTGGTTAGACGGTAGTTCTTACCCTTCTTTTCAAGCAATATCCGGTAACCTTCCGTAAGAAGAGGCTCTGCTTCTTTTGCATGGCCGGTTCGGAACAGACATTCTCCAAGCAGGGATTTTCCATCGGCCATTCTCCAGGAGTCTTTGGGCATCGATTTCTCCTGATGTGCAAGAACGTCACGCAAAAGCTTCATTGCTTCATCATATTGTCCCTTTTTAATAAGGACTCGTCCAAGTTCACCCTTGGCTATTTCCGTTTCCGGATTGTCGTTACCCTCCGACTTTCGGTACACTGAAATGGAGTAGCGCAGAAACCGTTCCGCCTCGTTGACTTTTCCCTCCGCGCCCAGGGCAATGCCGATTGACTGGTAATCCATTGCTACATAGGGATGGATATTTCCAAATGCAATCGTATCGATACGAAGAGCACCCCTGAACATTTCTTCGGCATCTTTGTTACGATACAGATCCAGCAGAACGGCCCCGATATTGTTCAGGCTGTTTGCAACAAGATCATTATTCTCCCCGTAAATTTTCCTGTTAAGTACAAGGGATTTTTTATCATACTTGAGAGCGGCTTTATAATCTCCCTGGTCGTCATACAAATTAGCCATATTATTATAACACATGGCAACATAGGGATGATTCGGGCCATAAGCCTTCAGGAAAATATCCATGGCATCTTTCTGGTATTTCTCCGCTTCTGCGTATCGTTCCCTGTTTTTCAAAAAAGTGGAATAGTTGTTCAATTGGAGGGCTGTATTCGGATGATTATCACCATACAACCGTTTTGTGATTTTTATGCTTTCGCGGAACAAGGAGTCGGCTTCGCTATACCTGGCCATCTTTGTAAGCGTTGTAGCAAGATTGCCCAAATCGGTCGAAATTATCTCTCGATTAGAATCGGGATGATTCATGTAGTAATCCAGCCCCTGTTTTATAAAAGTCGCTGAAAGATCATATTCCCCCTTACTGTAGTAAACCAGGCCAAGATCGTTTTTAATTTGAGCCACATATTTACCTTGCTCCGTTTCGGAAGAGCGTTGATATATAGCCAGGGCTTGCTGATAATACTTTTGTGAGAGATTGTAATGACCTGTCTTGTACTTAAGAAGTCCGAGGGACACCAGCACTTCCCCTGTTAATGTATCATTTTCACCTACCTCATTCCTGCGGAGTAGCAAGGCACGGGACAGAACAGAATCCGCCCTGGGATATGCTCCAATACCAATGCTTGCCCGGCCGATATTATAAAGACTGGTAGCTAAATCAGAATTTTCGTCCTTTTCGACCTTCCGTCGTATATCCAATGCCCTGGAGAACATGGTATCTGCTTTGTTATACCTCCAGAGGTTCAGATACACATTGCCCAACACGTCAAACATTCTTGCCTGAACTTGTGGTTGCCCCGCAAGCTTCCTATTTATCTGTTTGGCACCTCTGTCAAGCAACTCTCTTGCAGTAAGTGTGTCTCCATTCGTTACGGCCGGATCAGCAACTTCAAACAGGCTTTGCAGGAAACCAGCCACTTCCCTGGATGTTGCCGCTTCTTGCCTGGCGTGGTCCCGCTCCGCACTGGCAACCCGGTACTGCCATGCAAAAGCTATGACGCCCATAACCAACGATAGCATCACTAAACCCGTTGCAACGACGGCCGTTCGATGTCGATTTACAAATTTTTTGAGCAAATATCCTCTGGATTCCGGTTGTGCGAATACCGGCAGATCGGTCAGGTATCTTCGAATATCCTCTGAAAACTGCTCCGTCGTTGTATACCGTCGATCGGGTTCCAGCCTGAGAGCTTTCATGCAGATCATGTCAAGGTCGCCGCAAATAAGATTTCGCCGCTGAGGATCCGTACATGCCTGGCTGGGCCGGGGTGGATCACCAGCCAAAATGAGTTGTTCAAACTCCTTTGAAGTAAGGTTATCCGGCTGAAAGGGTAAATGACCGGACAGTAATTCATACAACACAACACCGAGTGAATAGATATCTGATGCTGTAGTTACAGGTTCACCGGTCAACTGCTCCGGACTTGCATAGGCACGTGTCATGGGCCTTATTCCTTCCTGTGTCAGGAAGGGATTCGCATCGTCATCATCGAGTAATCGTGCAATACCAAAGTCAAGCAGTCTTACTTGTGGTGATCCATTTTCCACGCTGACCAGAATATTGGCCGGCTTCAGATCGCGATGTACCACCAGGTTGCGATGGGCATATTGCACGGCTTCGGCTATCCTTTGGAATAACCTTAGCCTCTCCTCCACCGACAAATTAAGACGGGAACAGAATGCGTCAATCGGCTCCCCCTTTACATATTCCATTGCAAACCAGGGCATTCCGTCATCAGTGAGCCCCCCATCGATCAGACGCGCAATATCCGGATGCTGCAACCGGGCCAGGATACTGCGTTCGTTCTCAAAGCGATGCAGGATCTGCCCGGAACTCATCCCCTGCTTAATCAGTTTCAGAGCCACTTTTTGTTTAAAACCGCCACTCACCCTCCTGCCCAGGTATACATTTCCCATCCCTCCTGATCCAATCTGGTGATCAATCTCAAAGGGACCAATCCGTATGCCATCCATCGACAGCAGTTCGGAAATATCCAATGAATCAATGGTGAACCCGTCCAATAAACCTGAGGGTTCGGCATCCGCCGCCAGCAGTGAACTCAGCTCGTTATATAAATCAGTATCTGTCTCAAATATTTGATTTAAACGCGTCTCTCTTGAGTTATGATCAAGCTCGACAACCTCTTTAAAAAGTGTTTGTATCTGATTCCAGCGATCCGGATTCATAGCGTTTTATTCAGCATGAAACAATCATAAAACCAGCGATGTTTATCTTGCACAAAATCGCAGAAGGGCGAAAAAACCGTCACTCCGACTTCCTTTCACTCATTTCCCTTTTAATCCACGCCCGGGCTACCCGCCAATCATACCGAACCGAATGCTCCGTGTCGTCCATCACTTTGGCAATTTCCTTATAAGTAAGTCCCCCAAAGAAACGATACTCCACAATCTTCGACTGCCGCGAATTCAACTTCTCAAGCTTGTTGAGTGCCTCATCAAGATCCAGTAACTCATTCGAGCGCGCCTGGTAAGCAGCCATCCCGTCATGAAAGGTTACCGGGATCTGATCACCACCCCGCTTGTCGGCTTTCCGCTTTCTGGCGTAACTGATCAGGATTCTACGCATAGCGATGGAAGCGATGGCCAAAAAATGAGACCTGTTGTGGAAATTAGCCCGATCCTGATCCACCATCTTCAGGTATGCTTCGTGAACAAGCGCCGTCGTCTGAAAGGTATGCCCTGGACGTGCATGCCGCAATTGCCCGCGCGCGACTTCCTGCAGATGAGTATAGACCAGCGGATAAATAGCTTCGACCTGGTTATGCTCATCTTCCCTGAGCTGGTTCAACAACAACGTAATATCCTCTGCATTCTGATTCATCCCTGGATTCTTTTTGCATTAATGCCGGCACAATCACACCCTGGTCATGATATAATATTATAGCTTTTTTCATCCATTAAATACAACAGGATGTCGTTAAGAAGCTATCATTGTCATGATAATCTTGCGCGTCCGTCTTCTTATTCGGTTCAAGGACAGGAAGAATCTGCATAAATGCCGAATCAGCGGCTTTATAATGGCCTTTATCATAAAAGTTATCGCCATTTTAAAACCTTTGGACGGCATCAATTATATTTGTAATGTTCATGGGGCAAATATGACATTTCGGTGGTGTCTAAACAATCTAACAGATTGGCAAATAGTGCAAAGCCTGAAGGCGAATAAGAGATTATAAATAAGCGGTGCTGCAATTAACAGGCTTTGACTGCTGTTGGCTATTATTCTGATTTCCCTATAATCCATGATCTAAAAGTTGCTATGGCTAAAAGATACGTACTCCTGCTTCTCGTCCTGCTTTTTTTTACTACCTGTAAAAGGAAGATGGCAGGTAACGATACATCCAACCCGCAACGGGTATCCGTACTCACTCAGCACAACGATAACAACCGGTCAGGCTTGAATGATCATGAAACAGTTCTGACGACCAATAATGTAAACGAGAAACAGTTTGGTGCCCTGTTTACGTTACCTGTTGACGATCAGATTTACGCCCAGCCCCTGGTGGTCGGCAATTTATACATCAATAATGGATTGCATAACGTGGTGTATGTTGCCACGGTCAATAACTCAGTATATGCCTATGACGGCGACACGGGGAAATTATACTGGCAAAATAATTATACGGCCCCCGGTATGCGCCCTCCCATGAACAGCGATATGACAGGAGCCTGTGGCGGCTCTTATTATGATTTCAGCGGCAACATAGGCATCGTAGGTACACCCGTGATTGATGATGCCACCAAGACCATCTACTTCGTTGCCCGCAGTACCAATGGGAGTGCCTATGTCCAGTATCTTCATGCAGTAAACATCGTTACAGGTAACGAAATGCCCGGCAGCCCTGTAAAAATAACCGCTACTTACAAAGGGACTGGGGATGGCAGCGTAAATAATGTGATCACATTCGATGCCCAGAAGCAAAACCAGCGCCAGGCTCTGACCCTTGTGAACGGGATTATATATATTACTTTTTCATCGCATTGCGATTGGGGACCTTATCATGGCTGGATACTTGGCTACAACACCTCTTCCCTCAAGCAACAAATCGTATACAATGATACTCCCGACGGATATGCCGGTGGTTTATGGGAAAGCGGAAACGGCATGGCGGTTGATGCCCAGGGTAATCTGTATGCCATATCCGGCAACGGATCGGTTAGCGATACCACCAGTTCTGCAGATCTTACAAACCTCGGGGAGACCGCTATGAAACTGAAGCCATCCGGAACGACGCTGCAAGTGATGACATATTTTACCCCCTTCAATTATAAAAAACTCAATAACTACGATCTCGATTACGGAAGTTTGGGTTCGCTGTTGATTCCCAATTCGAACTATTTCTTTACCGGCGGCAAGGATGGAAACCTTTATTTATTGAATAAAGATGACATGGGTGGATACAATGCCGGATTCAACCAGGTACAGCAAACGATCCAGTTGGGACCGAACTTCAATGAGCACTGCCAGGCCGCCTATTACAAAGGGAGTAGTAACGAATACGTGTACGTCTGGTCCGAAAATGACAAGCTGCGTGCCTTCCCTTTTGACCGCAGCAGCAACATGCTGGATCAAAGCAAGGAGATTGTTTCCAACTTCAGCGGACCTAAGGGCCAAAATGGTGCAATCTTATCGGTCTCGTCCAATGGAACACAAGACGGAACGGGTATCGTCTGGGCCGCTTACGCCGCAAGCGGTGATGCAGAACACAGTATTACAATGGGCATGTTTGCTGCTTTTGATGCAAACGATGTTTCTAAGGAGCTCTGGGATAATCACCAGAACATGAAGCGTGATTACGGAGGCTATTACGCAAAATTTGCTTCACCAACCATTGCTAACGGCCATGTCTACCTGCCCACCTTCTCCAACCAGGTGGTGGTGTACGGATTGTTACAATAATCAATCAGAAGCGCAAATTTTAACACGTGCTCTAGAAACGTCAAGCGATGGGACAAATCCGATAACAATATTGGGCTAAAGCCCGCCTTTTGTGGTTTCCTTTTTCCAGTTGGCTGAAGCCTACTGCAATAGAGACTCATTCATTTAGACTTTATTCATTGCCGTCTGCTCCAGCTAACGGAATAAAGGCGGTTTGGAGAATCTTAGAATCCCTGTTAACCCCCGGATTAATCCGGGGGTTAATGAAAAGAGAACCCCATTGAATCGTTTTCAACGATTTTTTTCTGCGTTATCTCGAACTCAGGTTGAATAGACGCCACGGCTCCCCGGCAAATTGATGTGGTCAATCAGCACAATACCATTGGTTACTACAATTCCCATCAAAATGAGGATGCTGCCCAACGCCTGGTGCTATCTTCCCCGCACCCATCTTATTAACTTCTAACGCTCCTGATCTTTCCCGGCCCCATCTTTTTCCCTACTATGGTATCATTATGATGTGGTTGGTGTTAGAAACAGACGGATGAAAGCTAAGAGAGTACTCAGCAACATATTTTCGGGGGGAATCCTGATCTGGCTTGTCCTGTCAGCGGGTTGCAGCAAGAAAACGCCCACGGGCGGAGGAGGAGGAACGCCAACAGACCACCCAACAACAATAACTATCAGCGGCGTACCAGACACGATAGCAGTAGGAGCGGTGCTGAACGGCACCGTCAAAGCAAACGACCAAGACGGCCTCGAGAAGATGACGATCAGCGCCAGCGACGGCTACAGCATAGACTACAGCCTCAACGGCAACACCGCGACCAAGAACTTCACAGACACGCTCAAGAAAGCAGGAGAGTACACGTTCGACGCGCTCGTCACAGACAACAACGGCAACACCACAAAAAAGAGCGCGAGCGTATACGCGAAACAACAACAGAACAAGAACACACCAAGCACGATAAGCTTCAGCCCCACGAGCGCGCAGAACAACAAAGAATACACCGCGACGATCACCGCACAAGACCCGGACGGCCTCAAAGAACTCATCATGGACGGGTACCTCAACAAGAAATGGGACGTGAGCGGAACAAGCGCGAAAGAGACATACACGGACAGCATCCACGTGAGCGGAGCGCTCCCGCAGACAAAGAACATCCGGCTCCGCGCGATAGACGCGAAAAACGACACGACAAGCAA
>DATFNI010000565.1:0-8924 GCA_035266485.1 Balneolales bacterium | reverse complement strand
AGGAAGGCCGACGGTATTAAACGATACTTTGTCCCAGATCTCATCCGGCAGTATTGTTCTGCTGGCACGCGGCCAGACGTATACCTTTGCCAGTTCCTATACTTTTGACCGGGCCGTTACCATCATGAGCGGTATGGGCTTCAGTGATCCTGCCGTATTGTTATTGAGCGGCAATTTCGATGCAACCGGAACGATCGATTCCCTGCGTTTCTCCGATCTGACCATAGCGACGGACGGGTCCGGTTATTTCATGAATGTCAGCAACGCGGCAACGATTGGTACTGTTAGCGTTGTAAACTGTACAACGCGTGGGGAGTTCAGCAATTCGTTTATCAGGCTAAAAACAGTCGGAGATGTGATCTCAAAGCTATTTATTAAAAACAGTGTTCTGGATAGTATAGGGGTCAAGTCGAAGTATGCCATGTTTTATGCCAATGCCAGTTCCAGCGCTTTGATTGACAACATAGAAATCCACAACAGTACGTTCTACGACTTCTACTATTTTATCCGGGAGGATAAAGTGACAACAAGTTCGCTGTTGATTGACAACTGTACCTTTGATGCACTGGTCAACCAGGGTGGGTATTTCATCAATTACACTACCTTCCCGCCTAAATTTACGATTTCGAATTCCATATTCGGGTCCACGCTTGATCCAGCCAATTCCAACTGGATCAAATCATCAGGGAATCCGGAAGTCGATAACAGTTATGCGACCTCAGACTGTGTTTTCAGCTCCAATGACATTTTTGGAGTAACAAAGTACAGCGGCATTTCTGCTGATTTATTCCGCTCGCCGGAAACCGGGGATTTTACAATTATTGATAACGGCTTCTCCGGTATAACCACTACCGGGGATCCCCGTTGGAGACCATAACCTGTAAATTGATAAACCCCGGCCTTTAAGATTTCGGGTATTAGGGGTTCTGCGATTTAACCCTAAGCCCGAAATCTTTTTTAAAACTAATGGTCAGTTGAATAATGAGGATTTTTGTGCGGTCGGACAGCACCGGGCGGCGGTATTTGTGTGGCCGGATATCCGGAGTACCAATCTGCCACACCGCCGGTTGACTCCGACCACGACGGGATGCCTGACGACTGGGAAAAGAAAAACGATCTGAATCCCGATTTCCCGTCAGGTGGGAACCTGTATACGCTAAGTAAAAACTATACGAATCTGGAAGTGTATCTGAATAGCACGACCGGCATACAGTAAAAATCAAGAAGAGTGACGCTAATTTCTATTTTGCAGCACAAGAGAAAAAATCACCTTTTCCAAAACGACCCGGGAGAGAAAACAGAAACGCCTGTTGCCGTTATTTTCTGACAATTATTTGTCAAGGGTTGCTATATGGAGCCCGGGAAGCTGCCCGAATTAATCTTGCACATATTTGGCAATATTACGTTGGTCATTGTTGTCTTATAGAAAAAGAAATCGTAACATAAAAAGCGCTTTTTTGAAGATAAATGCCGGGTTTATGCACTATTAAAGGATGAGTATACTATGGAAGATATTGAATCGGATCGCCTTATTACACTTGAAGAATACATCATTTCAACTCAAAACAGGTTTCCCGGAGCAACGGGAGAGTTGTCGCAATTACTTCGTGATATCGGTTTGGCCGCGAAAATAATATCCCGCGAAGTGAACAAGGCGGGTATTACGAATATTCTGGGATTTGAAGGCAGTACCAATGTGCACGGGGAACGGGTAAAAAAACTGGATGTTTTTGCAAATGATCAGATGCTGTCGGCTCTTTCCCGTTCCAATATTGTTTCGACGATTATATCCGAAGAGAGCGAAAGTGTTATCCACCTGAAAAATACCTCAGGCAAATATATCGTGTACACGGACCCGCTGGACGGTTCCTCCAATATTGATGTAAATATCTCGATAGGAACGATATTTTCAGTTTATATGCGCAAATCGCACCGGGCTGATTATCCAACCGATGACGATCCGATACAACGGGGGATACACCAGGTAGCAGCCGGATACATCATTTACGGTTCCAGCACAATGATGGTATACACGACGGGGCTTGGGGTTAGTTCTTTCACGCTGGATCCCAGTATAGGTGAATTCTTCCTGACCAAAAATAACATCAGGATTCCGGAAATTGGTCCTTACTACAGTATTAATGAAGGCAGTTATAATTCATGGGAACAAGGGTTGAAGAAATACATCAAATTTTGTCAGATGGAAGACAAGGAGACCATGCGTCCTTATTCGGCCAGGTATGTCGGGGCCATGGTGGCTGATGTACATCGAACCATGCTGAAAGGTGGCATTTTTATTTATCCGCCCAGTAAAAAATATCCGGGCGGAAAGCTTCGGCTCATGTATGAGTGTAATCCATTGGCATTTATCATCGAGCAGGCGGGAGGCCGTGCAAGTAACGGGTACGACCGTATCATGGAAGTCGAGCCGAAGAGTATTCATCAGCGCACCCCGATATATATCGGATCGACCTATAACGTGGAGCAGGCCGAGTATTTCTTGAAGAAATACGAAGCGGTTGGATTGGAACAGGGGTCATCTATTTGATTTGATGACATTAATGATTGATCCGGCTTGACGTTGTGAAATTTGCACGTTCCAAAATAGGCGCCTGTTCCTATCAGGAAGCACAAAAGAAATCGGGCCAATCATTATCTCGAACTCAAAGGCCCGGATCCATACGGCTGTACCCGGGCTTCACGCATATTTCCCGAAAGCCGGAGGGATACCACCCATTTTAATATACATTTACAGGTTAATAGTAGGGAAATAATATTATTACAATTATGTTAGTTATCGGTAACATCATTTAAAAAAAATCGACATTTGGTGTAATTATTTAAGAAAGTGGCGATATATCATGATCATTGAATAAATGCTATGTATTTGATAATAAAATGGTTAATTCATTCTTTTTTTAATAGAAATTAATGTTGAAATTATTTTCTATTTATAAAAATTTGATATCAAAACGCGCATTAAAGAGCAATTTTTTAACAAAAAGCGGTTGACATTTTACGTCATAATCGATATTTACTCCTTATCAATTTGCTATAGGTTAATTGGAAAGTGGTAAAAATCGCAAAATAAGGTGATCATATGAGAAACAGACATACAGTCTTTTATGTGTTACCGGTAACGCTTTTGTTGCTTCTGGCAAGCGTAAGTGCATTTGCGCAAAGCGTTACGGTAACTGGAAGGGTGGTTGATAGTTCGACGAAAGAAGCGCTTCCGGGTGTAAACGTGGTGGTTTCCGGCACAACGATCGGAACAGCAACGAACCCGCAAGGGCATTATTCGTTGAGTATTCCCAGCGCGCAGGATACTCTTGAATTTACATACATCGGTTATATAACTCAGAAAATACCGGTGATGGGGCGCACAACGATCAACGTATCTCTTAAAACAAAGGCTGTCCAGGGGAAAGAGCTGGTTGTTATTGGTTATGGTACTCAGAAGCGCCAGAACCTGACAACTTCGGTTACGACTGTTGGCGGACAACAGGTCGCACAGACGGGATCCGTCAATCCTTTGAATGGACTTCAGGGAAAAGTAGCCGGTGCTGATATCACGGCAAGTACAGGTCGGCCGGGTAGCAGTTTTAATATTCTTATCCGGGGTGAAAATTCACTGACAGGCAGCAACAGTCCGTTATATGTAGTGGATGGTGCTATTGTTGATAACATTAATTTCCTGAATCCCCAGGAGATTCAAAATATCAGCATTTTGAAGAGTGCAGCAGCCACTGCTATTTACGGGTCACGAGGTTCCAATGGCGTGGTTATCATCACCACCAAGGAAGGAAGCGGCAAACCGGGTCAGTTGCACATTACCTATAACGGGTATGTCGGTATACGCAAGGCAGCACGCATGCCGGACTTTATGAACGGAACACAGTGGTGGCAGTACCGTCAGGACACGTATATCGTACCCGCTCTTCAAAATGGTTCTCCCTATGATAATACAATTGGTGGGATAGCAAACAGTGCCGTGCTTGGTAACCGTGTGAAAAATCACATTTATACTGATTGGCCCAGTTATTTCCTGAGAACCGGAACCCAGGACAATCATTATATATCCATATCCGGTGTGACGAATAACAGTGATGTCAACTATAACGTTGGTCTCGGTTATCAGAATGTGCAGGGGAACCTGAAGGGACAGGCGTACCAGCAATATAATATCAAGTCGGCCATCAGAACTCACATTACGGATAAATGGTCTGCAGGAGCCAATATCAACTTTTCGTTTGAAAATAATGATCTTGGCAACCATCATGCCGTGAGAACTGCTTACCGGATGTCTCCTTTGGTAACTCCTTATGATTCACTTGGCAATTTATTGTTCAAGCCAGGCAAATATGCAGGTATCGGCTTCACTAGTTCTGTTAATCCGCTGGCGGATATTCAAAATACCGTTAATAATGAACGTACTACCCAAGGTATCGGGAATGTATTTCTGCAGTATGATCCCCTTAGCTGGTTATCGGTAAAGAGCAGCTTTAATCCTGAGTTTAGTTTTACAAGACATGGCCTTTACTGGGGACCCATGACAGATGAACGACAACTACAGGATGCCGCCGCTCAATTAAGTAAAGATCAGCGGCTTTCATATATCTGGAACAATAAGGTTTCCGTAACACGTGATTTTGGGAAAAATCATATTGATGCCATGGCATTGTATAGCATTGAATCGCATCGTGGAGAAGGCAGTAACATCAATGTAGCCAATCTGCCTTACAATTCGAGTTTCTATAATTTGGGAACGGCTACTGATCTGCAAAATGTAGGCAGCTACTTCACAAAAACGACATTGATGTCGTATGTGTTCAGGGTCAATTACTCCTACATGGACAAATATTTGCTCACCGTAACCGACCGTTGGGACGGCTCCTCTGTTCTGGCAGCCGGTCACAAATGGGCAATGTTCCCGTCTATCTCCGCCGGTTGGCGCCTGAGCCAGGAAAAATTCCTGCGCAATGTTGATGCCATTTCTGAATTGAAACTGCGCGCCAGTTATGGTATTACGGGTAACAATGCAGTGAATCCTTATTCAACCCAGATTCTGGCAAACACCCAGACCCTGTATGACTTTGGTGGTACGCTTGCCAAAGGGTTTGCACCAAGCGGTGTGGCCAATGCAAATCTTACCTGGGAAAAAACGCATGAATTTGATGCCGGTATAGATTTTGGATTCCTCAATGAAAGAATCAGCGGCAGCGTTGATTACTACAATAAACTTTCCAATAAACTGCTCTTGAGCAGGCAGCTGCCGCTCGAATCAGGTGCCGGAACGTTAACTGATAACATCGGTTCGGTTAGGAACATGGGGGTCGAAGTATCTCTTTCAACGGTAAATATTCTGACAAATAATTTCAGATGGGAAACCTCCTTCACCTTTGCCTCTAATAAGAACAAAATTGTTTCGCTTTTTGGTAATAACCAAAATGATATTGGTAATGGTTGGTTTATTGGTCAGCCTATCGGTGTTGATTATACCTACGTTTTTGACGGCATCTGGCAACCAGGCCAGAAGGCCGAGGCTGCTAAATACGGGCAAACCCCCGGACAGGCCCGTGTCAAAGATTTGAACGGAGACGGGGCGATAACCAGTGCCGACCGTACGATTATCGGTACACCCGAACCGTCCTGGACCGGTGGTTTTACAACCGAAGTCGATTATAAGGATTTCCAATTCTCAACTACGATTTCAACTCGTCAGGGAGTATTGGTAAACAGTCCGTTTCATGATGAATTCCTGAACCTGAACGACCGCGGGAGAAACAGGCTGAATGTGCCTTACTATATGGCTCCCAATTCGGTGACACCAACCAATTACTCCAATAAATACCCGGAACCATCAAATATCGGTCCCTATTGGAGAGACGTCGCCTCATACCAAAATGCCTCATATGTTGAAGTAAATAATATCCGACTGGGCTATAACCTGCCGACGAAGCTCCTAAAACAGTTTGGCATAAGCAGCCTGAACGTCTACTTCAACGTTCAGAATCCGTTTGTCTTTACTCCCTATACAGGGTTCGATCCTCAATATGCAACCCTGCAGATATATAACGGGGATAACGTGAATAGTTCTGTCAATTATCAATTAGGCATAAACCTGAGAATCTAGATAATCATGAGGTATTTAACCATGAAGAAGAATTTTATATTTCTTATGGGAATTTGCGCGCTGCTGCTGACAGCCAGTTGCTCAAATTTTCTAAACGAGGACAATAAGTCCAACATAGTTGCGGACAGCTACTATAAAACCAAATCTGGTTATGAAAATCTGGTCAGTTCGGTGTACGCACAACTGCGCACTCTTTATAGTACCGGCAGTGATCATCACAGTGCCTATGCATGGATGTACTGCGCCGGTACAGATATTTTCTGGCGCGGAAGATCAACAGATATCAATGAGCAAGGGCTGAGTTCTTACGAGGCGCTGACCCCGTCCAATACTATTGTTACACAGTACTACCTGGATTCATACCATGCCGTTCAGGTTGCAAACACGGCAATCTACTATAACTCACTAACAGCTTCTGCTCCGACTTTGAAGAGTAGACTGGGTGAAGTGAGGTTTTTGAGAGCCTTGTTTTATTTCAATCTTGTACGCCAGTTTGGTGGTGTTGCATTAGTAACCAACCGTATTAACAAGCCGATTCTCAATTTCCAACGCGCCTCGGCTGACTCGGTTTATACTTTTATCATCAACCAGATGCAACAAGCTCTGACGGAAGTTCCGGAAACGAATGATCCCGGTCGAGTGGATAAACGGACTGTGAACTTTTATCTGGCCAAAGTTTACCTGGCAAGGGGGTATAAAAGCTTCGGCAGTAAGAGTGATTTCTCCAATGCAGCGAAATACGCTGATGCCGCCATTAATGGACAGCAACTGACCATTCCGTTTCAGCAACAATGGTTCCCGGGTAAGCAGAACACCCCGAATGTGATCTTCTCTGTACAATACAGTAACTCATCAATACTACAAAACCCATCATCAAGTGATGATGCCAGCAGTTATGGAAATGATCAAAATTACTTCTTCAGTCCATACCTGGGTGGGGAAGGTCAAACACAGGGTTATCCCTATCGTTCTCACACCTTATTCCCCGATCCGTTCTTGTTCAGCCTTTATTCTCAATACGATACCCGTATTGATGCTACCTTCATGCTCAAGTATTACAGCCGGTATTACGACTTCTTCGATCAGAATGGATCATTGGATAAGTTGCCGGTGAAGTACTACTATGTACCCTCATGGGCTGTAAATGATACCACTGCCTGGAAGGCTGCAGACCCGGCAAACAGGGATAGTACCATTATCATACCTGAGTCAGACTGGACTCCGGATCTCGCTTATGATCCATATCGTGGTGCACCACTGCCTCCACCGGTCAAGAAGTTCGATGATCCGACGGCTATCTTCGGCAGTAATTCAAGTACCAGAAACATTATTCTGGCAAGACTCTCTGAAGCATACCTGGTTGCTGCAGAAGCTTACTACAAGCTTGGTGATGCATCCACGGCTGCTCAACGAATCAATGCGGTCAGAACCCGTGCTGCTGCTGCCGGCCATACATCAGATATGACGATCACGCCGAGTCAGGTTAATATCGACTTAATACTTAATGAGCGTGCCAGAGAGTTGCTCGGCGAGTATCACCGCTGGTTCGATCTTACCAGAACCGGAACGTTAATGGCCCGGGACAAGAAATATAACCGTAATGTTCAGGCCTGGGTCAATTCGGGTATCGATCCTTTTAAGGGATCTGCCGGGAAGGACAAGCTTTTGCGTCCAATACCGCAGAGTGCCATTGACCTCAACCATACAACAGTTCAACAAAATCCTGGATATTAATAAGTATAGTCGAAATGCGTCTTAGCCTGAGAAATCTAATCGTCCCCTTTTTATTCCTGATTGCTTTATCGGTTCTCAGCTGTAAAAAGAACCCTGTTGGCGCCACGGGAGGTGGCGGCAACGGTGGTAAGGATACGACCTCACAAAAACAAACGAATAGTTATGGTTTTGTTGGGGATGGCAAGACAGATAATACATCACTTATTCAAACGGCTATAGACAGCGTTTCGAAAGCAGGCGGCGGAGTTGTGGAGTTTAACAATGGAACCTTTCTAACCGGTCCCATTGAAATCAAGAGTAATGTGACTCTTGAAATCAAGGGCAACGCAACACTGCTTGCCACGAAAGACATGAAAGCATACTATCCGGCGGGGACCGACACAACCGGTCCTCTGCCGAGTAGTTTGCAGCCTCTAATCACCTCCGATCATGCGACAAACATTCGCATTTCCGGAGCAGGAACCATTGATGGAAATGGGCAGGAGTGGTGGACCCTGTACGAGAATGCCAAAGCGAGTGGCAGCACAGTGGCACGGCCAAGGCTTATAAAACTGAATAACTCTACCAACATCGCAATTGATAGTTTAAAACTTAAGAATTCTCCGCAATTTCATATCTCTCTTGAGAACTGCTGGCACGTAAAAGTTGAGTACGTAACCATTACTGCACCAGCTTCTTCTCCCAACACAGATGGTGTTGATCCGGCAACCTCACACTTTGTAACCATTTCACATTGTACAATCGATACAGGTGATGATAATGTTGCCGTCAAATCAGGCAGAAATGACCCGTCGGATCCTAATGCGGGTACTACCAATATTACGATAAGTAACTGTACCTTCCTGCACGGGCACGGCGTTTCGATTGGCAGCGAAACTTACGGCGGAGTTGATAGCATGTACGTGGAAAATAATACGTTCAATGGAACCACCAATGGATTTCGGATAAAATCGTACCGGGGAAATGGTGGTGATGTCAGAAATGTTGTGTATAGCAACAATACCATGCAGAACGTCGAATATCCAATATATTTTACCGGATATTATCCCAAGATTCC
>DATFNI010000564.1:0-2729 GCA_035266485.1 Balneolales bacterium | reverse complement strand
GTTTGCGCAAATAGAGGCTCAGCAGTATTAACACCGGAAAGAATGCCTGGAAACTCATGGCAAAAAAGTATACACCGAATATCGTCGAGTACCAGTGTGGATCGAGCGACATCACCCAGTCAAAAGCCGCGAACGGGACAGTGATTGCGAACAAAAACATACCCGGGCCACTGGTACGGCGCAGCAGTGTTTGTAATCCCCAGTCGCCGGTTTCATCCATCTTTATCGAATTACGATACAGGCGGACACCCAGGAAAGTCCATATTGAGAAATAGATGACGTTACGAATGATAAAAAACCCGGGTTTAAGCCATGGCGATTTCCACTTCAAAGCCGCGCTCCCGGCTACAACATCGTGATGGGTCCATTCATATAATGTGTGTAGCCCAAACATGACCGGGATAAAGAGTATGGCGATCCAAAGCATATTCGCCGAGATCACTTCTGGAATACGCCGGAAGACGACACTATATTCTGATCTGGTAATATGTTGCAACATCACATAAAACAGAGACGCTAATGTGAGGCTGGCAACAAAAATGAGACTGGTCAGATAAGAGAAGAAAAACTGTTGCGAATTTATGAAATAGCCTACGAAACTCGCCAGTAAGGCTACACCGCTTACAACAAATAAGCTTCGCGAGACCTTCAGGTCCGACGGAAAAGTAAGAGAATCGGTTAATTTTGCTTTACTCATGATAACTGAATTCGCTGGAGATAAATGGATCTCGCCCCGATTTACCGGGGAATCATTTCAGGGATTTGATATACGCAATAATCGACTTGATGTCTTGCGGTGATAGTGAACTGGACAAATTCGGCATTACAGGGCTGAATCCGTCTACGACCTGTTTGGCTGGATGCATAATAGACTCTGTAATGTAATTGGCATCAGCAGTGACTGTGGAACCGTCGGTTAACTTGACCTTCGAACCGTAAAGTCCTTTCCATGTAGGACCAACACCCTTCGAACCATCAACAGAATGGCAAGTGGCACAGGTCATGGAGTGGTACAACTTCTTTCCCTGGGCAATGAGCTGTTGTGTATTTCCGCCATTACTCTGCATTGCCTTTTGCACTGCTTGCTGTTGCTCCTTCTGAGCTTCTGCTTCGGCTTTCTTTTGTTCCTTGTAAGCTGCTACAGCCGAATCTGAGAATGAGTATCCTTCCAAATCGTTCTGTGTTGCATTCTGGCTTAACTGCAGTGCACGGATATAAGCAACGATAGCCCAGCGGTCATGTACAGGAATCTGGTACCGGTAAGGCATCATCGTGCGGATACCGTTGGTCATAACGTCGAAGAAATGTCCATCAGGAGCATTTAACAAGCGTTCCTGATGATAATTCGGCGGATGAATCAGGCCAACGTTAAGACTCGGGACAATTCCATTGCCATCACCGAGGCGACCATGGCAAGGAGTACAAAAGACATCAAAGCGATTCTGTCCCCGCTTAATCAATTGCATGGTAACAGGGATCGGTATGTGTTTCACAAGATTGCCATCCTTATCCTTGCCTTCATAATACCTGGTATTCAGCCGCAGTTCATTTCTGGCAACTGTTCCTTTGACGGGCATACGCATCGACCGCTTGTCCGGAAAGAATGTATTCACATCCTGCGCCACGTATTTATGCTGCTTAAACATGTTGCGTTCAAGCTGAATCGGTGTTTGTTTGAACGGGGCTCCCCGGCATGCTGACAAAAGCAGGGCCAGAAGGAATAACGCGATATAACGTTGCTTCACAATGTTCATCAGTTAGTAGTTTAACAAACTCGTATAATCCTGGTTATCATCATTCAAATATTTCTTCCACATGCGTCGCACCGGTTTCTTCAAACAGGTTCTTCACCTTATCTGTTGAAAACAAGGAATCTTTCGACTCTATGCACAGAAAGAATCCATCATCAGTAGCATGCTTGCTGAAACGTTCCGAGTTAAACAAAGGGTTATAATGCTTCGGAAGTTTATTAAGGCCCAGCATCCCGAAAAGTGCTCCAAAGGATGAAAGAAGAACGGTCAATTCAAACGTGATTGGTACAAATGCGGGCAGGTTAATATGCGGCTTGCCGCTGATATCAATGGTATAATCGATGCCCAGCATCCAGATCATCATAAACAGAGCACCGCAACCGCCTATGATACCACAGATCAGAACAATCAATCCGACCCTCGATTTTTTGAGATCCATGGCCTCATCCATCCCATGAATTGGAAATGGACTATAGGTGTCGAACTGCTGATAACCTGCGGACCGCACAGCATTGGCTGCCTTAACCAATTCCCCTGGATTGCTGAATTCAGCAAGGATACCGTGTAATTTTCTTTCTTGAACTGCTGCTTCCATATCGCGTTCAGTTACATATAATTAGGTTGATTGAACACTTTCGTCAGACGGCGCAATTACTTCATCGTGCTCATCATAATAATGCGGATCAGCCTGAGGCATTACGCCTTTCACCTCTGCGATCGCAATCATCGGGAAGTACCTTAAAAAGAGCAGGAAGAATGTAAAGAACAGACCAAAGGTCCCTATGTAGGTCAGGATATCTACCCAGGTAGGCGAATAGAATGCCCACGAGGACGGTAGAAAGTCAGTTGACAATGATGCCGGGATAATCATAAACCGCTCGAACCACATCCCGATGTTCGCCAAACAGGCGATGATAAAGGTAAGTGGGATACTGCGCCGTACTTTCTTGAACCACAGTGCCTGTTGGTTCAGTACGT
>DATFNI010000563.1:0-4997 GCA_035266485.1 Balneolales bacterium | reverse complement strand
GGTTTCATTCCTTCATTGTGTCGAAAGGCAAATATTGCATCCAGGAATGGCCTCACCTTCCCGTTACCCGGATTGAAATGCTGTGGCAACCAAAATATTTTTTCACGGATTCCCCGGACCGTTTTTTGATCAAGTATTTTATTGAAGACAGAAACGTTTCCCCGATCAGGCACTTCGAATCCCGTTATAATACGAATAACCGTCGTTTTGCCAACACCCGATGGTCCGGTGAGCACAGCTTTTTCCCCTTCACTTATGAGAAAAGACAAGTCTTTCAATACTGGTTCCTTCCGGAATCCTAGTGAAACATGCTGAAATTCAACGATCGGGGTCATGCAGCCGTCTGATAGTTAATTTTTGAAATCAACACAAAAATATCATTACAAAGATATATGCAGGTTATAACATTCATAATATGTATCTCATTACTCCAGACTCACTACTCAATACTCAATACTTCCATAATCCGCTTTATGATTCCGGCTGCAGTGCGTATTTTCTTACAATTTATTGAACGTTAGATGATTAACTCAAGGAACATGGTAACAGCTATCATTATAATCAACACGGAACGCACAAAAGTTAACCAGGTAGCCGAAAAACTGGCTGACATGCCTCAAATTTCCGAGGTCTACTCAGTCGGCGGGCGTTATGATCTTGTTGCCATCGTGCGTGTCAAGACCAATGAAGAACTTGCTGAAACGGTTACAACACATATGGCCACGGTAGAAGGAATCGTTGATACGGAAACCCACATAGCCTTCAGGGCATTTTCCCGGTATGACCTCGAGCATATGTTTTCTCTGGGGATGGAAGAATGACTGGAAGAGAATGGGTTGGGGTATTCAGGGTCAGGTATGTAAAGTACTCAAAATCCGCCTCCGGGGACCGGTATAAACTTCAAGTACTCTAAAATCTTACATGTCCATTGAACACATCCTGCTGTTAATTGGCGTTGGCGTTGTAGCCGGCATTATAAATATAATGGCAGGTGGTGGTTCACTACTAACCCTTCCTTCTCTTGTCTTTCTGGGGCTACCTGGTGCTGTGGCCAACGGTACCAACCGTTTGGCTATTCTGCTGCAAAACGCCGTCGCTACTTACCAGTTTTTCCGGGATGGTTATTCCGACTTCAAATTAAGCCTCACGCTGACCCTCTGTGCCTTACCGGGCACCATACTTGGCGCATGGGCCGGCACACATCTCGGAGGGATCTGGTTCAACCGGGTTCTGGCAGGTGTCATGGTTCTGGTAATGATACTAATGGCACAGCGCAGAAAGAAAAACCACAGCCAGACAATACCAAATGACAATCAGCAGATATCAAAGAGACGTTATTATTCGGCACATGCGCTAATGCTTTTGGTTGGGCTCTATGGCGGGTTTATACAGGCTGGAGTAGGCTTTATCATCATGGCAGTACTTCACCGGGTGCTCAAACTTGATCTTATCAGGGTCAACATGCATAAGGTATTCATTGTTGGCTCATACACGGTAGTGGCTCTGGCTGTCTTTGCCTTAAGTGGTGAAGTCAACTGGGTAGCAGGCTTAACCCTGGCAGCAGGAAATGCTACAGGCGGAATACTTGGGACAAAGCTTGCCATAAAAAAAGGCGAAAAACTCATCAGGATTTTTTTGTATGTGATTCTGACTGTTATGGTTATAAAACTGTTGGTCTCCCACTGATAAGGATTGCATCTAATTCAGACAAAAATGGATTTATTTAAGATTAAAATGTGTTTTAAATAATAGGCCCTGCATTAGCAGGACCCAACCCACCCGCTTTTTGGAGGGAGGTCCTTATGTCAACTTCCGAAGTTCGCAATAACGACAAGATTCGCCACGAACGTGATCAGGTAGCCGCCATGCAAAGCATCATTCCCGGCCTTGGTCATATTTATAAGGGATATATCTGGAAAGGTATTGGTCTCTTCCTGATCGCACCTGCTACTATTTGGGCCGGTTTGATTGCAGCCTGGGCAACCCTTGGCTTTAGTATTCTCTTTCCTATCGTTTATTGGGTATTTGTCGTTTATGACGCCTATACAACTGAAGACCGGAGGAAGAGTCACGTCGGAATCTTATAACTTTCATCCTACCGGTTCAGCGCTCTTTTTCATTCGCTTTTTTGACGAGTGCCAGATAAGCATGAATACGCTGTGCATTTATTCCAAAATCGTCAGATGCGGTTCGTGATTCAGAGCGAACATCAATCCGGGTGCGACCTGCATCAACGGAGCTGACACGCACAACCACATCATCCTTGAATCCAAACCAGGGAACAGTAACCGTTGCCTCTATTCTTCCGGCTGCCGCGTTTGAATTCACAATTTTCCAATTTTCCATTTTCCTGGCGACAGCAAGGGCTTTATCAAAGGCATTTTCAAATGAGACCTCCAGTATTAAAGGTTTTATATAGGGATATGCCTTTTTTTGTTCTACCGCTACCGTTTTTCCGCCATATGTACATGAATTAAGAGATCTTTTCCGGAGTGTGAGTACCGTCGAAAATTTCGGCGGATTCAGAGTATCGGTCGTAATATCATGAATGGGAGGTGCTTTTCTTGTGGAAAGGAAAAAATGTAAGAAGACACCGATGACAATCATCCCGAGGAGCATGCCGCTAAGAGAGAAAATGTAGTCCCATGTTCCTCTTTTAATGAATGCAATCAGGCTTACCAGCACACCAACGCCACTAATAACAGAGCCGGTTAATAACAGATGTAAAGCAAAAGGCAGACTCCAAAGATGATCTTTATAGCCAAACCCCGATGAAACAAACAGGACACCTCCCGCAATTACGATGCACAGGCCAAGAATCGCCCATATTATGACTGGCTGGCGACTTTTGTTCAGACCATCCATTCCTGTTTGCTATTTTTAGGTTAAACGATAAGCTATAACTCAAAAATCAGCAGAAACAGTATTATGTTCAGTAAATAACGGTAAATGTTTGTTAAGATGCTTAACGGGCCCTCTCAAGAGGATCCTCAATTTTCAAGCTTAAACTTTACTGTACAGGATGTCCCCTCTTCAGTGTCGAACTCTACATTCCCCTGCAGCTGCTCTGTAAGCATGTTGATGAGTTTGATCCCTAATTTTTCATTGCAGGCAGTCTTTGGAGAATAAACAAAACCCAGGCCATTGTCCCGGATGCACAGGGTAATCCAGTTCTTTATCTGACTCATATATATTCTGAGGACCCCTTTATTTCGCCCTTTAAAAGCGTGTTTGTAAACATTTGTGACTAATTCATTTACAATTAAAGCAGCGGGAATAGCCTGGTTGATATTCAGATCAACAACATCAAGTTCATAGAATACACGTATCTTTGGAGCCACCGATCCCATTTTTTTTGAAATTCCCGATACCAACTCCCGGATGTAACGGTCAAAACTTATGCTCGATAAATTTTCCGAATGATACAGCTTCTCATGTATCAGGGCTATCGTCTTCAGTCTTAATTCACTATCCAGAAGTTTCTTTTTGATTCCTTCATCATCCTCATTCTGTACAGTCAGTTCCAACAAGCCTGAGATGACCGCCAGATTATTCTTGACGCGGTGATGAATTTCAGCCATCAACACATCTTTTTCCTCGAGGGATTTCCGGAGCTGATTTTCCGCATTTTTACGATCTGATATATCAACGTATAATCCGAATATCGAGATCGGTTCACCATTTATGTTTACAGGAAAGCCGTAAATAATTACAGGGACCTTTTGTCCGTTCTTATGCAGTCGAACAGACTCTTTCTGTATGGTTGCGCCTGAATATGACCCACCTGAAATTCGTTTTGCCTCTTTTTTCAGATAATCACTTACAATTAGCTCATCCAAATTTTTCCCGTGGATGTCCGATTCGGTATACCCGAACATATCCTGAAATGCCGGATTGACCATCTGGACATGATGCTCTTTATCGAGCATGACAATTCCAACCGGAGAGCGTTCCACTAACTGTTCAAACATCTGTTGCTGATGCTCAAGCTGCTCCTTCGTGTCATGCCACCCGGTGACATCCATTCCTACAACAATTGTTCCCCGGAATATACCTTTATGATCGATGTTTGGGAGTAGACGAGTATCATAATAATGATCTTTTATTTTGACCAGCCCGCTAAATGTGTTGCCATTACGTACTTCCGGTATAATTTGCGTGAACGGAACCTCAGCATTGGACTCCAGCTTAATGGTCAACTCTCCAAATAATTCCTCAGCCTGTTTACCAAGAATATCATCCGTGGTGACATCCAAAACCTCAAATCCTTTTCCCTCGACAAAACTGACTTTGTTGTGTTCATCCAGAGTAAGCATAGTCATTGGAACATTGCCCAGTATCGAACGATACCGTTGTTCAAGTTCCAGCAGATACCTCTGGCTTTCATCATAACGCTCAATATCCCTCATCACGACGAGTTGGAGTCCATCGTTGTCTTTTGAACGTTTATCCGGGCGCGTTATGGCTATTGTCGTGCTTTCACCATTCTTGCTCTGCAACAAACGAACTTCAAACTGGTCGGAAACTTCCTGCCTGTCCCGGAGAGTGCTAATTTGATTCAGCAATTTTCTCCATTCTTTTCCGATGATTTCATCCGATGAATACCCCGTCATCCGGGCTGCCACCAGGTTCACTTTAAGTATCTCCCCTGAATGGCCTACTAATACGAGACCATCATGGCTTCCTTCGAAAGCAGGTTTCCATATATCATCCACATCAGAGTCGACGCGTTGAAATCCCGGTTGCTCTTTCAAATCACGCATTGTGACTTTAATAAACGTCTCACTATTTACAGCAACCGGTTGCAGATTGACTTCAGCATCAAAATGTTCTCCATCTTTGCGAATCAGGGCCCATTTAAAAATGAGTGTGTGCCCGTTTAAGACTTGTCCAAATATTTGCTCTGCCCTGCCTAGTGAAGGAAGACCATCAGATTGTATTTCGGGGGAGTAATCGATTGTGTTGTGACCGATAATGTCTTCCCTTTTGGCTCTGAG
>DATFNI010000562.1:0-2793 GCA_035266485.1 Balneolales bacterium | reverse complement strand
GATCAGGTATTTTTCAAGTCCGGCTACAGCACCATTGCGTGTCAGCACATAGACAATCAGGGAGATGAGAATGACGAGGAGAACAGGCATCATGGTCTTGGTGGCCTTTTCGATCCCATTGCTTATACCCCCGGTGATGATAGCAACGGTTGCTCCCATGAACAGAAGGGAAAAGACGGCATTTTCAACCCCGTGGCTCAAATTAGCAAACAGCGCGGCCAGCTCTGTTAACCCCAAAAAATGGGCAAGCTCTTCAAGGATAAAACTGAACGTCCATCCGGCAACGACATTGTAAAACGCAAGGATCATTACTCCACAGATGATTCCCCACGCTCCGATCAGGGGATAGAGCTTATTTTTCGAAAGTGCCTTGAATGCACCCACCGGGTTTTTACCTGTCTTACGGCCGATGACCAGTTCGGCCACCATGACCGGGAAACCGACTGCAAAACAGCAGATGATATATACAAATATGAAAGCGGCTCCTCCATGTTCTGCTACCACATTTGGAAATTTCCAGATATTGCCCAATCCCACAGCAGAACCTGCAGCTGCCAGAATAAATCCCAGCTTGGAATTCCAGTTGCCACGGTTTACTGCGTTTGCTTCACTCAAAATATATACCCCTTATATGGTTACCTAACCGTGAAAATTTCGTCTAAAAATATTGGAATTACCGTGAATCACGCAACTTCCGAAATACAAAACCGGAGGAAGCGGGAACCTCGACTTTATCTCTCCTTTTCCCAATGGCTTGCGGGGATGCTTTTTCCGGGCTTACCATCATTTCCCATTCCCCGTCCGGCAGAATAATACTTTGGCTTGAATTCCTGTTTCCGTTAAGTGTGATGAAGTAATCAAACGGATCTTTGGAACCGGTACCGTTCAGATAGTAAGTCAGGTGTAATGCGTCGGTGAAATCATAAAAATTGATACATTCGGATGAACAGCGCCGCATAGCCAGGGAAGATTTGCGTAATGCGATCAATCCCTGGTAATATTCAAACAACTCCTTATTCCATTCGATCTCGTTGTAATCGAGATAATTTGTTTCGTTGTCCTTCTCATAGCTGTTGGAATCTATGCAGCCGGTTCTGGGATCGTTGATCGGACTCGGTGCGATAGTCTTGGATCGTGCCCATTCCTGACCCGCATGGACCATTGTGATTCCCTGTGATACGAAGAGATAGAGCGCAGCCAGCCGGCTGATCCTGAGTTCTTCTTCGTTCAGTTTTGTGATTTCTTTTTTTGATTCGAATTGTGTGTCTTCGATATCCGGATTCAGGCAAAGCCGGATGAAGTCTCCCAGAGTCAGGTTATCATGACACTCAAGATAATTCAGCGCGTGTGCCGACGTCTTGTACGTACCGCTGACGTTGAAATGGGTACCGGGTGATTGCAGTGTCCCCATAAGATAATTTTGAAGATCGCCGCGGGCGACGCCAGAGTGCCATTTCCCAAAAATGTAGCCGCAGGAAGCCATCGGGTTTGAGCCCTTTACCCCGTTACGGAACTTGTCATTCCATGCAGCGATGTCCCGGTTAGAGTAACCGGCAGGATCGTATCCGCCCAGGAACCATGGCTCGGCAATGAGAATGACATTGGGATTAATAGCCCGTGCCCGGTCCCTGATCGCCTCCATGGTCTCCCAGTCGATCAAAAGAGCGAGGTCGAAGCGAAAACCGTCGATGTGATACTCGCGCATCCAGTGTTCGATGGAAGCCAGGATCAATTCCCTAGCGTGCGGTGCCTCCGTCCGGAAGTCGTTGCCGCAGCCGCTGAACGACTTGAATCGTCCTTTATCATCCGTACGCAGGTAATAGTCGGCGTCGGCATACTTGAGCGGATTTACATCGTACTGCGACACATGGTTGTAAACCACATCCATGATCACGCTGATACCCTCTTTGTGCAGGGTTTTGACCAGTGTCTTCAGTTCATCGGCGGCTTTCGTTGTCTTGCCGATGGTTTTGCCCCAACCCTGATCAGCATCTGATGCATAGTAGGTCTCCGGAGCCAGGAAGAAGGTGGTCATGTACCCCCAGTGATTCCGGCCGTAGTAGTTCCATGTATTGAGTTGCCCCTCGGGCGTTGCGGTCATATAAGGAGGCTCGAAGCGGGCGGCCTTCTGCAGGGGCAAAAGTTCTACTGCATTAACTCCTAATCTCTTCAGGTGGGAGAGGCCCGACGTTTTCACAGGCTCCAGGAATCCTTTATAACTCCCGGCGTCCGGATTTTTTAGAGACGGGTGGGCCGTCATATCCTTGACATGTGCCTCGTAAATGATCAGATCCCTGGGGTCATCCGGAGCTATAAAGGTATCGCCTTCCCAATCAAACTTGTCCACCGGATGAATCCAGGTTTTTGCTTTTTGAACGTGATGGTTGGCGCTGGTTACATAAGTAGACCATGGGTCTGCAAGTAATTCACCGGTAATCATGAAGGGTCGTGCGGGCCTATTAGGCGGGATCACCCTGTAACCGTAATATTTCCCGGTAAGATCGCCCTTCGCGCGATACCCCCAGGTGCCGTCATCATTTCGGCTCATATCGAATCGCTGTCCCCGTTCCTGTTCATAGGTATCAAAAATTTCTATGAGGACCCGCCGTGCTCTCGGTGAGAAAAACCGAAAGCGTGTTTCTCCGTTTGCTATAAAAAAACCAAACGGGCGTTTTGGCGCTGCAGCAGACGAAGGCAATGACTGTTCGTTTGGGGATTTTACACCCATATAGTGTTTCGTTTAAATGGAAGATTCCCTATAACTGGATCCGGCTGGACAGAATTAGGATATTG
>DATFNI010000561.1:0-4264 GCA_035266485.1 Balneolales bacterium | reverse complement strand
GTGCGTTAGTAGCAATCCTGAGTTTGCCGATGGGGATCTTTATCGCCTTCCTCGTCATGTACCTCCAGGGCATCAACGCAAATATCATGTCGCTAAGCGGCATAGCGATAGCCATCGGGGCGATGGTCGACGGGGCGATCGTGATGATCGAGAACGCACACAAGCATATGGAGCGAGACAAAGGAAAGAAGAATCACTGGCAGATTATCATCGATGCATCGAAAGAGGTGGGACCGGCGCTGTTCTTCTCCTTATTTATCATCACTATTTCCTTCCTGCCGATCTTCAGTCTGCAAGGTCAGGAGGGACGCCTGTTCAAACCACTGGCGTTCACCAAGACCTACTCGATGGCTGCGGCAGCCCTGTTGTCAATCACCATCATCCCGGTCCTGATGGGCTACTTTGTGCGGGGCAAAATCCTTCCAGAGTATAAAAACCCGATCAACCGGTTCCTGATCAGGATCTACCGGCCGGTTTTGAATACCGTCATCCGTTTTCGGTGGGCGACGCTTGTGATCGTGCTGGGCATCTTGCTGGCGACTCTTTATCCGTTGAAACGTTTGGGTTCGGAGTTCATGCCGGAGCTGAATGAGGGTGATCTTCTCTATATGCCGACCACCGATCCTGGTATCAGCATTACCAAGGCGAGGGAACTGCTGCAGCAGACCGACAAGATCATCAAAAGTTTCCCCGAGGTGGAAAGCGTGTTTGGCAAGGCCGGTCGTGCCGAAACGGCAACCGACCCGGCACCACTATCCATGTTTGAAACGATCATTCGTCTTAAACCGAAGAGCGAGTGGCCCAAAGGAATGACCATGGAAAAGCTGAAGGAGCAGATGGATCAGGCTATTCAGTTCCCGGGACTCACCAATGCGTGGACCATGCCGATCAAGACGCGCATCGACATGCTTTCGACCGGAATCAAAACACCGGTTGGGATTAAGGTAAGCGGTCCGGACTTGCAGAAATTGTCCGATCTGGGTCAGGAGATCGCGGCGGCAGTTCGCGGTATTCCCGGAACGGCGAGTGCTTTTGCCGATAAAACAACAGGTGGCAACTACCTGGATTACCACATAAAACGACTGGAGGCTGCCCGGTATGGTCTTACGGTTGGCGATGTTCAGAACGTGATTGCATCGGCGGTCGGCGGGATGAATGTGACACAGACTGTAGAGGGACGCGAGCGTTATCCGGTCAATGTACGCTATCCGCGTGAGTTACGTGATAACCTGGACGCATTGCGCAGGGTACTGATCCCGACGCCATCGGGTGCCCAGATCCCGATCAGCTATGTAGCCGATCTGCAAATCAAGAAGGGACCTCCGGTCATCAAGACCGAGAACGCCCGCTACAACAGCTGGATCTATGTGGATCTTCGTGATATCGATGTTGGAACGTATGTCGATGAAGCGCAGAAGGTTGTGAATAAAGAGATCAAGCTGCCTCCGGGATACACGATTACCTGGAGTGGTCAGTACGAGTACATGCAGCGGGCCAAGAAAAGACTGGAGATTGTCGTACCGATTACAATACTGATCATCTTTCTGCTGCTATATTTCAACTTCAAAAATATACAGGAAAGCCTGATTGTGCTGGCCAGTCTTCCATTTGCCGTTGTAGGTTCCATCTGGCTGCTGTACCTGCTGGGTTACAACATCAGCGTGGCTGTCGGGGTAGGTATTATTGCCCTGTCCGGTGTCGCTTCCGAGATCGGGGTAATCATGCTGGCTTACCTCGACAATGCTTACAACGATCATCTTCTTCACGGCAGGCTTCGATCATTAGATGATCTGAAGGAGGTCATTATGGAAGGAGCGGCCATGCGCATCCGGCCGGTGTTTATGACCGTGTGTGCCATCATCATGGGCTTGCTGCCGATTTTGTGGGGCACCGGTACCGGCTCGGTGATTATGAAACGAATCGCCGCACCGATGGTTGGTGGGATGATCTCGGCTACCGTACTGAGTTTGCTGGTTGTCCCGGTCATCTACTACCTGTGGAAGAGTCGTGAAGTCAGAAAGTTAATAGAAGAAACAAAATAGTTTTGAGAGGCAGGGGAGTCGTGTGCTCCCTTCGCCTTTCATAAATAATGATGTTAAACGACATGAATCATCATCAACCTAATTATTGGACCGAACATCATCATGCGCGTGAGCTCTTTGACAAAACAGGTACGCTCTCATATGGCGAATTTAGAGAAACCAGTGCCCTGAATTTCGATCTCAAGACCGACGATCAGGAGATCCTGAAGCTGGCAGCTTCCCTGGAACAATCAGCAAATATCAGCAATCAATAAATTAAACCATAAATGAACTGGCTTTTAAATTTGTTACGTTACATCAGATAACTAAATAAATAACTAAAATCGAGGTAAGTCATGCCAAGCATTAGGAAAATGATCCTCTTAGCTATAATAGCCGTGATTCCATTGGTATCGGCTTGTAGTCAGAATAAACAGCAGGCAAGTAAAGGAAGTCGTCCGGCATGGTCTGCGAATTTTGATTCGATTGGAATATCGTTGCAACAAATTCACAGAGACTATATGCAGGACAGTACCCGGATGTCACCGCAGGCACGGATGATATATCACAACATGCGGTCTCTTTGGGCGCAAATGAGTAATGTGCGGACACAGATGATGCAAAATGGCGGGATGAATAAAGGCCGTGGAATGATGGGAAATGGCGGCATGATGAACGGCCGTGGAATGATGCGTGGCAACGGCACGGGACAAGGAATGATGGGGCGTGGTTCTATGATGCGTTTCAATGAGATGAATCAACAGATGCTTTCCTATTGCCAGGGTATGCGTCAGATGATGCAGAAGAATAATCCGGGTATGGCGTCGATGTACGGGCATATGGCGAACAGAATGCAGTCTCTGTTAACGGAACTGCCAAAAGATACAACGGCAGCACCGGCCTCATCGGAGGGATCAGTGGCAGTTCCCGACGGATCGGTGATCTTTGCATCCAATTGTGCCAGTTGCCATGGCGCCGATGGGGCAGGCGTGAGTGGCGTATTTCCTCCACTGAATGGTTCTTCGGTTGTGACTGGAGATAAGGAAACCCTTACAAAGATATTATTGGATGGATTACAGGGAACAGTTGCAGTAGCTGGTGGCCATTACAACGGCATGATGCCTGCATTTGGCAATACGTTCAGTGATGCCCAGATTGCAGCTGTTTTGACCTATGTTCGTTCGTTACCCGATAACAAAGCCGGGAATATTTCCACCGGTGATGTGCAGAATGTTCGCAAAGAAACAAAATCACGCCGTCAGGCCTGGACGCCGGGTGAACTGGGGTTGAAGTAATGCAGGCAGTCGCCTGGAGGGTATCTCATCAAGTCCCTATGTCTGTTTCTCATTGTTTCTTGAGTGAATGAATGGCTGTCCGAAGCACGAAGGGACCCCTATGCCGGGAGACTCCTTTGGAGAATGAGGGGATCTTGCACTCATCCATTCTCAGTAGGAGTCCTTCGGACAATCATTCCAATTGCAATTGTATTTTCACTTACCAACTCCATGTGCGGGACCGTTCTGGATAGCAGTATACAATCCTTGTGTATAGATTATGTATTTAACGTAAGCATCTACCCACTTTCGGCCTGCAGCAACACTTTCATCTTTATGTTTCCTTGCATTCCGGGCTTGATTGAACAATGTGGTGGCTTTCTTCTCCATCTCGTCAGACAAAAGTCCGGTTACCGGTTTAAGAGTTCCGGTATCCAGTGCCTCTTCAGCCGTCTGAACCGCGATTGGTTCAGGCTGTGCAGGTTTTAGTCCGGTATATGACATTCCTTCCGCCCGACGATGCAGCCGCACGGTATTTTCGATTAAATACCGTTTAGCCAATTCTCCGGCAGCACCTCCTTCTGCATATACCTTCATCGCACGCTTATATATGGACTTAAGTTCATCTTCCTCTTCCGGACTCACCCATATCAGCACATCGGCAACATTTCCGTCCGCCATGGCATTACTTGCAGCTTCTGCTACAGGTCCATTGGCTGTATCACAGTGGGCCTCAGCAGAATGTGGAAGAAAAAATCCAGCTATAATTAGTGAGAAAAGCAGGGTAGTTATTTTGAATACTTTTGAGTATAACATGATGTTCTCTGTTAATTATCATTTTAAATTCTATGATAAATGTAACGGAGCATGTGTCAGACTAAAATGAGCCAGCTCAATTAAAGACAGGAATTTGTAAGTTATTGAGGCGGGACCATGACATCATTTCTGTCCTTCTTCGGCCATTTTTTT
>DATFNI010000560.1:0-3139 GCA_035266485.1 Balneolales bacterium | reverse complement strand
CAACTCCCAGTTGGATGGCTTCAGCCTGCCCGGATTGTCCCCCACCAGCAACGGTAACTTTGATGTCGTATTTGCCATCCATCTCAGTCAGATGCAATGGAAAGACAGCGGCTGCACGATGGAAATCGAGGGTGAAGTAGTCATCGACAGGTTTGTTGTTAACCAGAAATTCGCCTGTTCCGGGTTTAAAATAAACGCGGGCAGTTGCGGTTTTTCTCCGGCCTATAAAATGTTGTTGTGCCATGAATAAATTCGAAACAGATTCAGAAAGTTATTTTTTCCGGTTTTTGAGCATTATGGGGATGCACGGGCCCGGCATAAACACGTATGTTGCGCATGAGCTGACGGCCCAGGCGATTTTTCGGTAACATACCGCGAACCGCATTCTCGATAATGAAAGTCGGTTTCCGTTCGAGCATTTCTTCCGGTGTGCTAAACCGTTCACCACCGGGGTAGCCCGAATAACGGAAATATTCTTTTTGGACGATCTTCTTGCCGGTAAGGACCACCTTTTCGGCATTGATCACAACTACGTTATCACCGGTGTCCATGTGAGGAGCAAACCCGGGTTTATTCTTTCCGCGCAGGACCATGGCAATATGGCTGGCAAGGCGACCAAGCGTCTGGCCTTCCGCATCCACGAGTACCCACTTCTTGTTAATGTTTTCGGGTTTCGGTGTATATGTCTTGAAACTAAGCGTATCCACTGTTCAAAATTGTTTTGTATTAGTACAAAGTTTGCAAAGATAGCGTTTTAAAAATACCGACGCAATAAGTGCCTGAATGTAATAAATGCAACTTACAACAAGGGGAGCTCAATGAAGGTTCAATCGGACCAATATAATCGTCTTTGCAAATTCCCAATTCCCATATTCCGTTATATCCAAAAAAACTCAGAGATCGCTAACCAAGTGCCTGGTCAATATCAGCAATGATATCGTCCACATCCTCCAGCCCTGTTGAAACCCGGATGAGACCCCGGGTGATTCCCACTGACTGTCGTTCTTCTTCAGTCAGCTTCGAATGGGTTGTGGATGCCGGGTGCGTGGCTATGGTTCGTGTGTCTCCAAGATTAGCGGAAAGGGATAACATGGCCAGGTGATCAAGGAAAGCCTTAGCCTGATCATAGCCGCCTTTAATCGTGAATACAACGATGCCACCGCCCATTTTCATCTGTTTGCGGGCAAGTTCGTGCTGGGGATGACTTTCGAGAAACGGATATCGAACGCTTTCGACATGGGGATGTCCTTCCAGGAATTGAGCCAGCTTGAGCGCATTATTGCAGTGCCGCTCCATGCGCACCGACAGGGTTTCCAGGCTCTTGGAAAACAGCCATGCATTGAACGGTGATAAGGCGGGACCACTGTGGCGGGTAAAGAATTTGATGTCGGCAATATATTTCTGTTTGCCGACGATCACGCCACCGATAGCCCGTCCCTGCCCGTCGATGAATTTTGTTGCAGAATGAACCACAACATCGGCACCAAACCGGATCGGTTGTTGCAGGTAAGGAGTGGCAAAGCAATTGTCGACAATGAGAATCAGCTTGTGCTTCTTTGCCAGTTTGCCTGCCCAATCCAGATCGATTAGGTCAAGCCCCGGATTGGACGGCGTTTCAATGAACAAAACCCGGGTATGTTTCTGAATAAGATCTTCCCACGTCTCGGGATGATAGATGTCGCCATAGCTGTGCGTAATACCCCATCGTGGCAGGATAGATGTGAGAATCTGATGCGATGACCCAAAAAGCGAACGGGAAGCAAGCACATGATCACCACTGTTTAACAATCCTGCAAGGCTGCTGAACACAGCCGACATGCCCGAAGCTGTGGCAACTCCATCATCAGTGTGTTCCAGCAGGCACATCTTACGTATGAATTCGTCCGTATTGGGATTGGAATACCGGCTGTACACATTCCCCTCGATCTCACTGGCGAATAGAGCTCTTGCCTGTTCGGCCGAATCGAAGGTATAACTGGAGGTCATGAACAGGGGGGCCGAATGCTCCTGCTGTGAAGTGCGTTTGAGCTGCGTCCGAATTGCCAGCGTATCGAATTTCCGGGATTTGTCTTCCGACATTATTTTGCTGCTTGATTGATGGTGAAGCTATAGGTGATATTGGCTGTCTTTTCCAGCATTTTGGCCACCGAGCAATATTTCTCGAGTGAAAGATCCAATGCCCGTTTCACTTTCCCTTCATTCAAATCTCCTTCAAGGGTAAAATGAAGATCAATTTCTTTAAATAATGAAGGGACTTTTCCAGGTTCACGCTCGCCATTGATCTCTACGTGCAATCCTTCCAACGGTTCACGCTGCTTTTTCAGGATATCAATAACGTCAATAGAGCTGCAACCGCCAATTGCCACCAACAGCATTTCCATGGGACGGTACCCGCCGTCTTTGCCGCCGGACGCAACCGAACTGTCCATCGGTATAGTTTGTCCACGTTCGTTTTTTGCCTCCATTTGAAAAGCATCGTCAACACGATCGATCGTGATCTTCATAACCGGTCAATATTTATTGGATGAAATGGGTAACTGGTCCGCCGCAGGCGGCACGCTAAAAGTAGATGAAATTTACTACTAATGCATAAACGTGTTGCAAGATAAATATTGGTGTAAGAGTACTTCTGGAAGGACTAGACTTTTCCCGTGTCTTTTATGTTAAGGGCTAAAGCCCTCCATTCATTTTAGGTCATCTTTATCCCTGCCCTAAAGGACGGGGCAAATAATGACTAAAAGACACCTGGTTCACTTTTAATTTTCAAAAAATAAAAGACAGCCCCAATTAATGGAGCTGTCTTTTGTAGGGATCTCTCTGATGAATAGAATTGATGGTTGCTGGTTGTGTGTTGGAAAGTAATTTCTTTTAGTTGTCAGGGTTGGGCCAGTTGAGTCAGGAACCAGACGTTTACATTAACCGGTTGAAACCGTGACCGATCCCGGTCCCCTCCTTCAGAACGACGTCTCCCGCCATCGCGGTCGCCATAACCACCGCGATCTCCGTCTCCGTCTGCAAAACCACCCTCGGGTCTGAGTCTGGCTCTGAAACCGGATCCTGATTCAGGTTGCCGGATGACGATACCGATTGATATTGGTTGTGTCAGGCTTTTATAGCCTGAATTAGCAATTCTGTTTAA
>DATFNI010000559.1:0-3263 GCA_035266485.1 Balneolales bacterium | reverse complement strand
ATGGAGGGCTGGCGCGTCAGAAAAGACGGCACCACTTTCTGGGCGAATATTGTAATAACCGCGCTCCATGACAACACCGGCAACAACATCGGATTTACCAAGATCACGAAGGATCTCACAGACCGAAAACTAATGGAAGATGTCCGGCAATTGGCCCAAAAGAACAAAGAATTGGAACAATTGGTGTATATCACCTCCCACGATTTGCAAGAACCCCTCAGTTCCATTACTGGTTTTGCCAACATCCTTGAACAGTACTATAAGGGGCAACTGGATGAAGACGGCCGCAAATATTTGCACTATCTCACCCAATCCTGCGCACACATGAGTAATCTTATCAAGGCTTTGCTGGACTATTCTCTTATTGGTAGAGAACGGAAGCTGGAAAGGGTGGACTGTAATCAATTAGTCAGCGAAGTTACCGGGAATCTTTACCATGCAATTCATGAGAACAGCGCCAAAATTATCGTTGGAGAGCTGCCAAAGTTAGATGCCAATTTCATTGAGCTCGAACTGCTTTTCCAAAATTTGATCGGGAATGCTATCAAGTTCCGGAAAAAGGATATTTCGCCTGAGATTACTATCAAAGCATCTAAACGAAATGATGTTTGGGAATTTTCGATCCATGATAATGGAATTGGGATTGATGAAAAATTTCAGGAGAAGATCTTCAATATCTTCCAACGCCTGCATAATAAAAGTGAGTTTGAGGGAACCGGAATCGGCCTGGCCCATTGTAAAAAAATTGTTAGCTTATATGGCGGGAATATATGGGTTGAATCCACACCAGGCGAAGGTAGTACATTTCATTTCACATTACCGTGTGATTAACATGAAAAAAAAGCTGCAATGTGTGTTGTTAATAGATGACGATGAGCCTACCAACTTCATCAATAAAATAATTGTACAGCGATCGGATTGTACAGATCGTATACAGATAACGGAGAGTGCTGAAGACGCCTTGAATTATCTGCAGCAGCGAGATAAATTTAGCTACAATGGCGGTTTCCCCTTACCGGAACTTATATTCCTGGATATCAATATGCCCAAGTTGAACGGCTGGGATTTTCTACAAGAATACAGAGAATGGAACCGCCCCGGGAAGTATGAGCCTGTCATTGTAATGCTGACAACCTCAATGAATCCAGAAGACGAAAAAAGAGCCAAAGAGAATGCTGAAGTGACAGGCTATGAAAGCAAGCCTCTCAGCAAGAATAAATTGGACGAATTACTGGAACGGCATTTCTCATCATATTTCTGAGCAGCCATGCCTTTGCCTGCATGATGGTTTCCCTGGCTTATTTCTCTTTATCAATGATCGGGTCCATGTAATGCAGGTTTACTTCGAATGATATCGATCGATCATCTTTTAAAGCGATTTCGTCTTCGTCGTTAAAATGTTCGTAACTCATCCTTGATACTTTACAATCCACATCTCCATCTACATAATCTCCGACAACATTAGAAATCAGACGTTCCAGTTGCGTGCGCGAAAGTGTCTTTAGTTTGTTACTCATGATATACCTGTTTTAAATCGAATGTTCCTGAATAAAACAGGACAGGGATCGTGATCATTCGATATTCACCGCGAATTACTGCCAGGGAAGATGATTCAGGTCAACATTCCCGCCCGAAAGAATAATACCCACTCTTTTCCCATTAAAGAGGTCAGGGTATTCACGCATAGCTGCAACCGGGACAGCTGCCGACGGTTCAATAATGATTTTCATGCGTTCCCAGATAAAACGCATGGCTTCCACGATGCCCGGCTCACTCACACGCAGTAAATCATCCAGATGGGTATGTATAATCTCGAATGTCAGATCACTCAGGCTTGTACGCAATCCGTCTGCAATGGTATCGGGGTTGGTTTGCGGGATGAGCTTACCGGAATGGTATGACTGCCAGGCATCGTCAGCACCTGCCGGCTCAGCGCCGTATACGTTGATATCGCGATGCAGGCTCCTGACTGTGATGGCTGTTCCACACATGAGGCCACCACCGCCGACGGGTGCCATTACAATATCGAGATCCGGTTGCTGTTCCAAAAGCTCCAGCGCTGCTGTACCCTGTCCGGCTATGACCCGGGGATCATCGTATGGGGGGACGAAATGAGCCCCTGTCTCCCTGACTACCTCTTCCAGAGTCTCCTCGCGGGCCTGAAGTGTGGGCTTGCAAAACCTGATTTCTGCTCCATAGCCTTTCACTGCATTGCGTTTCACCTCAGGCGCGTTTTCAGGCATTACTATCCATGCCGGGATGCCCCGCAACCGGGCTGCCAGGGCCAGGGCTTGTGCGTGGTTTCCGGATGAATGAGTAGCTACCCCTTTCTGCGCGTCTTCATTCGATAATGAAAAAACCACGTTGCCGGCTCCCCGCATCTTAAATGCACCGACGTGCTGAAAATTTTCACATTTAAAAAATACACTGGCGTTGAGCCATTCATCGACCAGGCGGCTGCTCAACACCGGTGTATGATGTATATACGGCCGAATCCGGTCGGCGGCCATACGGACATCTGTCAGAGTTGGAATCTTCATGGCGTTGCGATAGGTTCATGTAGAGAAAACAGTTGTCAATATACAAATCGCAAGATTATGGTCTACCAGGATACGATCACAATTAATACGAGCGGAAACGGTGACCTGCATGATCTGTCAGACCAGGTCACTTCAATAGTAAACAAATCAGGCGTCAAGATGGGAATTGCCTCGATCTTTAATGTCGGGAGCACTGCAGCCATCAGCACAATAGAATTCGAATCCGGCCTCAAAAAGGACCTGCCGGAAATGCTGAATCGACTTATCCCGGCAAGCAGAGAATATGGGCACGAGAAGGCATGGCACGATGGAAACGGCCATTCCCATCTGCAGGCAACGACACTTGGACCATCATTGCAGATCCCTGTCCGGAATGGAAACCCGGTGCTGGGCACCTGGCAACAAGTCATTCATATAGAATGCGACAACAAACCCCGCCAACGATCTATCGTTGTAACTGTAATCGGAGAGTGACAGAATTTAATAAATCATCCTGTATCTCTGCAGTTCTGTGAATTCCGGGTTAGGATTGATTACACGAAGAATAGAAAAGGGACTTCGCCTGCGGGAAACAACCTTTTATTGACCGACTTGTGGCTTTCTATCGATGCTCTTGAGGCTATCTTCTCCGTAGGGCGATACTGCAAACGCATGACTGATATGTCGCGATATCACCGTCCCGCCGACATTGATGGTAACCGATAAATCAACCTGCCATTTCTG
>DATFNI010000558.1:0-2836 GCA_035266485.1 Balneolales bacterium | reverse complement strand
CTGAGCAAGGACGAGGGAGGACGTCATACCCCGTTCTTCAAGGGGTATCGCCCGCAGTTCTACTTCCGGACCACGGATGTGACGGGAGTGGTGGAGTTGCCCGAAGGTGTGGAGATGGTCATGCCGGGGGACAATGTAAGCCTGCAGGTGGAACTGATACAGCCGGTGGCCATGGAAGACGGGCTGCGCTTTGCCATCCGTGAGGGTGGACGCACGGTCGGTGCCGGTGTGGTAGCCAAGATTATTGAATAATACATTCAGCGCTTTTAAGCGAACGGGTGTAGCTCAATTGGTAGAGTAGCGGTCTCCAAAACCGCCGGTTGGGGGTTCGAGTCCCTCCACCCGTGCATTTAAAACAAGCGTTGTTCTTTTTAAAATTGTAGCAGATGTAGCTCAACGGGTAGAGTAGCGGTCTCCAAATCCCGAAAGCGTTCGGGATGGGGGTTCTAGTCCCTCCACCCGTGCAAACTGAAATAAGTGTTGTTCTTTTTGAAATTGCAACAGGTGAAATCCGGAAGGTAGAGTTTATCCTCTCTTACCCAAAGAGATAGCCTGAATCGAGGTTTATATGAATAAGATAAAAGAATTTATCGAAGGTGTTCGGAAGGAAATGAAAAAAGTTACCTGGCCGTCACAGAAAGAATTAGTGGACAACACGGCCGTTGTAATCGTGTTTTCGCTTATCCTGGCTGCGTTCATCTTCGGTGTTGATCAGCTATATAGTACCGTACTAACGATGATTTACAGATGACAGCTGAAGAAAACAAAAACTGGTATGTCATCCGGTGTTTTTCCGGGCATGAGAAAAAGGTAAAAGAATATCTGGAGCGGGAAATAGAGCTGCAGGGCATGCAGGATAAAGTTACCGAAATTCTGATTCCGACGGAGACAGTTATCGAAGTACGCTCGGGGAAAAAACGGACACGGGAAAAAAACTTTTTTCCCGGTTACATGCTGATCGAAGCTGACTATGATGACAATGTGAATCAGCTTATTCAAAATGCACCCTCGGTTATTGGTTTTTTGAAAAATGACAAAGACAGCAAGCGGCCGACACCGTTGCGTCCGGATGAAGTCAACAGGATCCTCGGAAGAGTAACAGAGAATCAGGAAATCCTGGCTTCGGGTGGTCTTGTCGAGATTCCATTTAACGAAGGTGATCTCGTGCGGGTGGTTGACGGACCATTCAAAGGATTTGACGGAACAGTTGAAGAAGTATATCCGGACAAACTTAAACTGCGGGTCCTTGTAAGTATCTTCGGTCGTAAAACACCGGTAGAGGTTGATGTTAATCAGGTTGAACCGGAAGAGTAACAACGGATATCATTTAAATTTATAGCGATAAGGGCTTTTAGCCCGTATAAATCATTTATTGTTAGTGAACGATCATGGCTAAGAAAGTTGAAAAAAAGTTAAAACTCCAGATTATCGGCGGGCAAGCCAATCCCGCGCCACCGGTAGGACCTGCACTTGGACAGGCTGGTGTGAATATCATGGAGTTTTGTAAGGCCTTTAATGCGAAGACGCAGGATAAGGTGGGCACAGTCGTGCCTGTGGAAATCACGGTTTATACGGATAAGTCGTTTACATTTGTCACAAAGACGCCACCGGCTGCAGTGCTTCTGAAACAGGCAGCAAAGGTAAAATCAGGTTCGGGTGAGCCCAACCGGGTTAAAGTCGGTAAGGTGACATTCTCGCAATGCCGTGATATTGCTCAGCAAAAAATAACCGATTTGAATGCGACAGATATTGATGCAGCTGCTCGTATGATTGCAGGCACTGCCCGGAGTATGGGGCTTCGTGTCGATTATGACAAATAATTTTATCGTTCGATAGGAAACTAAAATATCATGGCAAAACACGGCAAAAAGTATATAGAAGCGGTCAATCTTGTCGAGGCAAATAAGGAATATAGCCTTGAGGAAGCGTCTGAGTTGGTTAAAAAGACCTCTTCAGTTAAATTTGATGCTTCTGTAGACATAGATATGCGTCTCGGTGTTGATCCACGTCACGCTGATCAAATGGTTCGTGGTACGGTAACTCTTCCAAACGGAACGGGTAAGTCGGTAAGAGTCTTGGTCCTGGCCAATCCTGCTAAACAGGGAGAAGCAAAAGAGGCTGGTGCTGATCATGTCGGGCTTGACGACTATGTGGAACAGATTCAAAATGGCTGGACGGATATTGATGTCATCATTGCAACTCCGGATGTGATGGGGAAAATCGGTAAGCTTGGGCGGGTACTGGGTCCACGCGGACTGATGCCTAATCCAAAGAGTGGTACGGTAACGATGGACGTTGCCGATGCCGTTAAACAGGTAAAGGCCGGAAAAATTGACTTCCGGGTCGATAAATTCGGGATTCTCCACACTTCGATTGGAAAGGTTAGTTTCAGCGCCGAGGCAATCAAAGAAAACGCTGAAGCTTTTTTGAATACGGTCATTCGTATGCGTCCGACGTCTGCTAAAGGGTTATATGTACGAAGCGTATTTATGAGCTCAACGATGGGACCAAGCATACCGATCAATCGGAGCAGCCTCATTTCATCGCACTAGAACATCTGCGAAAACATTACACACAGTTTAGTGATCTAAAACATCATGGCTACACTCGCACAAAAAAAAGCGGTCGTTGAAGATATCACGAGTAATCTCCAGGGGGCAAATGCCGTATACCTGGTCAATTACTCCGGAATATCTGTAGAACAAGTCAATGCACTTCGTGCGTTATTCAGGGAAGAAGGAATCACCTACAAGGTCTACAAAAATACCCTGATGGAACGTGCAATGAAGAAAGTTGGCGGATACGATTCAGCTTTTGAACATCTTGAAGAACAAAA
>DATFNI010000557.1:0-9449 GCA_035266485.1 Balneolales bacterium | reverse complement strand
ATGGTATCGGACGTAAAACGGCGCCGAAGGGTGGTTTCCAGAATACGATTGAAACCCTGGTGGTCTTTGTTCGGGATGAAATTGCATTGACGAATATCGGTCCGGATAAATATCTGAAGTATACCCCCTATTTATTGACGGCGTTTTTCATGATTCTCATCATGAACCTGTTCAGCCTCGTGCCATGGGCGGCACCTGCCACAGCAGATATCACGGTCACCGCAGCCCTGGCGACGACAACTTTTTTGATTACGCAGATTTCGGGCACCAAGGCTTACTGGAAGGAAATTTTCTGGTACCCGGGCGTACCCATACTTATCAAACCGATATTAGCTATTATTGAATTCATAGGATTGTTTACCAAACCGTTTGCACTGTGTATTCGTCTTTTTGCCAATATGAGTTCAGGTAAACTGCTCATTCTCAGTGTTATCAGTTTGATATTTGTTTTTAACATGACTTTCGGGAAGGTAATGGCCTACGGAACTTCCTGGATCTGGGTGTTGATGACACTCTTCGTGTTTGCAATCAAGTTTCTGGTTGCCTTTATTCAAGCATACGTTTTTACTATTTTATCGGCGCTTTTCATTGGTATGGCTGTGGCTGAACATCATCCCGAAAGCGCACAACACTGAGATACCAACCATACGTTTAACATCACAAACAGAAACCAAAAAGGAGATAGAAATAATGGGTTTAGGATTTTTAGGAGCCGGACTCGGTGCTGGACTTGCTGCTATAGGCGCAGGACTTGGAATCGGTTTAATCGGTAAAGGTGCCTCTGAAGGTACTGCCCGACAGCCTGAAGCTGCTAACGATATTCGTACCACGATGCTTATCTCGGCAGCTCTTATCGAAGGCGTTGCACTCTTCGGTGAAGTCGTCTGTATTATCCTCGCACTGAAATCCTGATGACACGAGTTAACTTTACAATTCCAATATTTGAGGAACGTTTATGTGGATTGTAATAGCGAGCGGAGGGTTGCTTGATATTGAAGCGGGGTCCTTTTGGTGGGAACTCATCGCTTTCATTCTCTTTGTAATCGTTATCGGAAAATATGCCTGGAGGCCATTGCTAAATGCGTTACAGGAACGCGAAGACTGGATCCAGAATTCTCTGGATGCGGCTGAAAAGGCAATGACCAAAGCCGAGAAGATTTCCAAAGAAAACGAAGCGGCTCTTCAGGAGGCTGAGATTATGGCGCAAAAAATCCGTAAAGAGGCCGTAGAGGAAGCCGAGCTATTACGGGCCGACCGAATCGAGAAAGCCCGTAAAGAAGCTGACGAGCTGGTCGAACATGCCCGGAGCACCATCGAACAGGAAAAGAAACGAGCCCTGATCGAGTTGCGTAAAGAAGTGGCAGATCTGGCCATTAAGGCAGCCTCAACGATTCTCGATGCGGAGTTGGATGCAGATAAGAACCGTAAGCTCGTTGATAACTTCCTCAAGGATCTGTCTAAGAACTGATAACGATCATGGCCTCACAGAAAGCAGCACGCAGGTACGCCAAGTCTCTCCTGGAAGTTTCACGTGAACAAAACCAGGTGGAAAGAACCCACGCGGATATTGAATTGATTCATAATACAATCAAAGGTTCGCGTGAACTCTTTTTGTTTCTGCGCAGTCCGGTTGTTCAGCGAGACAAAAAGCAGAAAGTGATGCTTGAACTTTTTGGCGACAAGGTCAGTGATCTGACTCGCATGTTTATCGGGATACTGATTCGTAAGGAGCGTGAACAGATTGTCCCTGAGATTGCGGAATCGTTTATAGACCTTTACAATGAGCTAGTCGGTATCCAGAAAGTCCAGGTCCGTGCTGCAGAAGACATGAGTAAAGCCGGTAAGGATTATTTATTGAAGATCCTGGAAAAGAAGACCGGGAAAAAAGTTCAGATGGGATTTTTGATCGATGAGAGCTTAAGGGGAGGTCTCTTGGTCCGAATTGACGACACTGTCTATGATGGCAGCGTCAAACATAAAATTGAAGAACTACAGAACTCATTTCAGGAGTTTAGCAGTTAATATTTGAAACAAGTTTTACAGTAGCAGAGAATCAGAATACCATGACGACACAAGTTAGACCAGACGAAGTATCGGCAATTCTGCGCAAGCAGCTTTCCGGTATGGAGAAGGAGACCGATGTTTATGATGTGGGAACCGTTCTTGAAGTAGCCGACGGTATCGCACGGGTATATGGTCTGTCAAAAGTTGAAGCAGGCGAACTCGTTGATCTTCCGGATTCAAAAGATGAGGACGGGATGGCTGTTCGTGGAATGGTACTTAACCTTGAAGAAGACAACGTTGGGATCGTGCTGTTTGGCCCACCCAGTGCCGTCGAAGAGGGTCATACGGTTAGAAGAACCGGGGAGATCGCTTCCATTCCGGTAGGTGATGGTGTTCTTGGACGGGTCATCGATCCGCTCGGCCGCCCGCTTGATGGCAAAGGACCTATAGCCGGCGAGACGATCCACCTGCCCGTTGAACGTAAAGCACCGGGTGTGATTTATCGTGAACCGGTTGCCGAACCCCTTCAAACAGGGATCAAGGCCATCGACTCCATGATTCCTATAGGCCGTGGGCAGCGGGAATTGATAATTGGCGACCGTCAAACGGGTAAAACATCGATTGCAATCGATACGATCCTCAATCAAAAAGGAACGCATGAAACCGATAAGCCGGTCTATTGTATCTATGTGGCTATCGGCCAGAAGGGATCGACGATTGCACAGGTTCAGAAAACACTTGAAGAGCATGGAGCTCTGGATTATACCGTAATCGTTTCTGCTGCGGCTGCAACACCGGCTCCAACCCGTTTCATCGCACCTTATGCAGGAGCAGCAATCGGGGAATATTTTCGTGACACTGGTCGTCATGCGCTGATTATTTATGATGACTTATCAAAACAGGCGGTGGCTTATCGTGAGGTTTCCCTGTTGCTCCGACGTCCTCCCGGGCGGGAAGCTTATCCAGGTGATGTTTTTTATCTGCACAGCCGTTTGCTTGAACGGGCTGCCAAGATCAATAAAAACGATTCCGTCATAAAGAATATGAACGATGTGCCGGAACCACTGCGTTCAAAACTGAAGGGTGGCGGCTCATTGACAGCGCTGCCGATCATTGAGACCCAGGCGGGTGACGTGTCTGCATATATTCCGACTAATGTGATTTCCATTACAGACGGGCAGATCTTCCTGCAGTCCAACCTGTTTAACTCAGGTGTTCGTCCTGCTATTGATGTTGGTATTTCGGTTTCCCGCGTCGGTGGTTCGGCACAAGTGAAAGCCATGAAGAAACTGTCAGGTACACTGAAACTCGATCTTGCTCAGTATCGTGAGCTGGAGGCGTTTGCTAAATTTGGCTCGGACCTGGATCCGACGACACAGCGTCAGCTCAACCGGGGTGCCCGGTCGGTCGAAATCCTGAAGCAAGGGTTGCACGAACCGCTGTCAGTCGACAAGCAGATTGCCATACTCTACATAAATAATCAGGGGCTCCTGGATCATCTGAAGGTGAATAATATCTCCCTGTTTGAGAGGGAATTTTTAGATGCCATTGGGGTAAAATTCAGGGATGAGCTTAAGGAGATCCGTACAACGGGTTTACTTTCTGAAGAGACGGCAGGCAAACTGATGAAAGAGGCCAAAGATCTTATTAATCAAATTTCAGCAACCGAAGAAACCGCTTGATAGTCAATGGCTAATCTCCGAAGAATACGGGAACGCATAGCATCGATACAAAACACGCAACAGATTACGCGTGCAATGAAGATGGTTGCTGCTGCCAAGTTGCGAAAAGCGCAGAACCAGATAGTGGCCACACGCCCGTATGCTCAAAAACTGGAATCGGTTGTCACAAATCTTGTTCACAATATCGATTATCACAGCCGTTTCCTGAATCCGGTGGAAAACCCGCAAAAAATCCTCTTCATTATAGTCGGTTCGGACCGGGGATTATGCGGCGGCTTTAATAACAACCTGTTTAAGGTGCTGGAAGCAAGAATATCATCTGACTTCAATGAGCATAAGAGAGCAGGCAACCTTGACTTCATTTGTATAGGTAAAAAGGCCTCCGATTATTTTAGCAAACGCAAATTAAATGTAGTTGCGAAACACCCGGGGTTCTTCGAAAACCTCCGGTTTGAACACGCCCATGATATAATGCGTGATGTTATCAGGGACTTCGGAATGGGGACCTATGATTCTGTATTTGTTGTATATAACGAATTTAAATCGGTCATCGCTCAAAATCGAAAAATTGAGCAATTGCTTCCGCTGAAGTCAATCGGAGTATCTGGTGTTGATGAGTCGGGACAGACATTTAGTACCGATTACTTATTTGAACCGAGCCCTCAGCAAATAATTGAGAAATTAATTCCGTTACATTTAAATACGCAGCTTTGGAAGGCTGTCTTGGAGTCGAATGCTTCTGAACAAGGGGCACGTATGACTGCAATGGACAATGCCACTGAAAATGCTAAGGAATTGATGCGAAATCTGAGGCTGGAGTATAATCAGGCACGCCAGGCTGCTATTACCACTGAGCTTACCGAAATCGTGTCAGGTGCTCAGGCTTTGTCGGAATGAAAAAGTTTTTTTAAACGTATTGTAGGAGAGATGGCAGAGTGGTCGAATGCGGCGGTCTTGAAAACCGCAGTCCCTCCGGGGACCGGGGGTTCGAATCCCTCTCTCTCCGCTTTTAGCCACCTGATCCTGATTCACATTGGGATTAGGTGGATATAAAAGCCACATCATCCTTAATGGTTACCGGTTACAACATGTAACAGGAAGGGGCCACGGCATTTACCATCCAACATCATAATTTCCCATACACAAAAACTATAGTAACCCTGAGGCCGATTTGTGGAATGAGTATGTATCTTTCAAAGAGCTTTTTGGTATGAAAACGGTAAAGTACCAGTCACTTATAAAACGTGGCAGATATCTACTACAACTCACTATTCTCAGTCTGTTTTTCTTTACTAGTTTGGGTTCCTTTCAATTTTTGTATGCCCAGACAGCTAAAGATACCGTGTACATCGGGCTGTCAGACTTTATAAAAAGGGGAATCAAAGAGGCTGATCAGGTAAAAGCATCGTACGATCAGGTCAGACTTGCCCAGAACCAGGTAGATCAGGCTAAAGCGAAAAGTTTCCTTCCTGTTTTTAATTTGACTACGAACCATGCGCTTGAGCCTGGCGTCAAAAGTGATAGTCTTCCCAAAAATCAATGGTATCTGGATCCGAACCTGGAAAATGACTGGGCACACTGGAGTGTTTACACGGAGGTTGACTTAAAAGCTCTGCAGCCGCTTTTTACCTGGGGGGCTATCGATAACGCCATAAATGCGGCCCGAAAAGGTGCTGAAGCTGCCAGGTATAAATTTGAAGCGGATACAACCAAAATGGTCTATCGATTGTATCAGCTTTATTATTCAAGGGTGCTGTCAATTGAAATGGAGGCTCTGCTTAATGATGCACAACAGGAATTTGATAAAGCCGATAAGAAGATTAAAGAAATGCAGAAGGAGAATAATCCTGATCTGAAAGATTCTGATGTCTATAAATTCCGCATCTTTAAGGAACAATTTGAGATAAAATCTACTGAGGTTAAGCAAAATAGCGAGTTCATCAGGAAAACCTGGTATTTGATTCTCAATGCAGATACCAACAAGGTTTATCTTCCCAAAGACTCCTATCTGGAACCTGTCACTACCAAGATCAGGCCACTCGGATATTACCAAAGTTTGGCTTACAGGAATCGACCCGAATTAAAGGCTATAAACGCTGCAGAAGATGCCGCAAAGTTTGGAATAAAAGCGGAAAAGGCACAGTTCTACCCGTCTCTTTTTCTAGGGTTTGGGGCACAGTATGTACATACTCCACGACCAACATATCAGTCTCCTATGCTGGGAAACAGGTTTGACTATATGAATTTAATCTACACCTTTGGGTTTCGTCAAAATCTCAATTTTTGGAGTATCAGGAAGAATCTGGAGAAAACAAAAGTTCAATATCGACAAGCTCAGGATTCAAAGGGAGCAATTGAGACAGGCATAAGACTGGATGTTTATAATAATTATAAAGACGCGCAGGTATCCAAAGCCACAATAGAGAAAACCAAAGATGCGTTACAAACCAGTAATGAATGGCTCAGACAAGAACAAATTAATTACGATCTAGGTCTGGGCGAGGTTAAGGATTTGTTGGACGCAGTAAAAACCAACCTGCAACTTGAAGCTGATTACCGACAGAAAGTCTTTAATTACAATCTTAATATGGCAAAACTGTACGATGCTTCAGGTATGTCGTTGCAAACATTGAAAGAAAAGTAATGATCAGAAAGATTACCTTTAATATTTTCGTTTTTGGACTTTTGGTGAGTATCATACCCGTTATGGGCGCTCCAGGGTTAACTGTTAGAAATACCCGGTCAGACAGTGTACAGATAAAGGAAATGCTGCAGAACCGTGACAAAGAAATCAAAGACCTGGTCGGCCCCAAAGGGACGACATACACCCAGAAACAAAAAGACAAACTAAAAGACATTATAAATGACATTGTGGATTACGGAGCAATGGCGAAGGTCGCCTTGCAGAAGACATATGACACATTGTCAACTTCACAAAGGAAAGAATTTGTCGATACCTTTTCGCAGGTAATTCGGGACCAGTCGCTGAATAAACTTGATATCTATCGGGCTAAGATCACGTATAAGAAGATTGATGTCACCGGAGACAGTGCCTATGTTAAAACGGTCGCAGAGCTCCAAAATGTGAGGACACCTGTTTCGTATACGATGGAAAGGAAAAGCGGAAAGTGGTATATAACGGATTTTATTATTGATAACGTATCTACTGCGAAATCATACCAACGCACATTTCAAAACTACCTTGCCAAGAAAGGATATGAATCTCTGTTGGCGGTTCTAAAAAAAAGGATCTCACGCTCCTGATATAGTAGACCATATGCTTCAGGGGTGTTATATTAATTGAATAAATTTCTAGCTAATAATTGCCAATATGTTACGGCCCATCAGGCAACAAAAATTTGGGAAAGAGGGTTACGTCTATGCGGTATACGGACCCATAAAATACCTAAAGCACGCCGTTGCGTCCGTCGTGAGTTTGAGACGGCATGATACGTCACGACCGGTTGCCATTGTATGTGAAAAAAAGCACAGGGATCAGCTTGAGGAGCTTGAGTTATTAGACTTATTTGATGTTGTATATCCACTGGATACTGATCATGCATCGATAGTGGGATTCAAACACAACATCCATGAATACATGTTATTCGAGCGGAATATTTTCCTGGATAGTGATATCGTTTGGTGTCGAAATCCGGATGATCTGTGGATAACACTTTCCGGTTTTCCTTATACAATAACCGGTAATCTCAAGTCAGATTCTTTCTTTGGGGGACCGAAGCACATAGGTGTCGTTGCTGATTTGTTATTACGCCGCCGCAACAAGACTATGAAACGGTTTGGGCTCACTTACCTGAGCAGGGTCCAGTCGGGCGTCATGTTTGCGCAAGATCCCGATGTGGCTAAACGTGTTGACCTCCTGGCAAAGGATATGCTGGCCAGGAAAAACGAAACACACTTTCGAAGCCGTACGCTAGAGGAAGGACGTAGTGAGGAGTCTTGCGAATGGAGCCTTGCGATGGCTATGTCTAAACTTAACCTTCCCATTTATCCCTGGTTGCAGGGCCATAACAGTCCGCAATTGGACTATATCCAGGATCTTACAGCGCACGACCCGGATTTTGAGTATGTGTCTTGCAAATATTACAGCAACCCGTTTATCTATAATCTCCGCGGTATAAAAAATTCTTTTTTGAGGCGACTGCTGGTTAAACTTTTTACGATTGTACCCGGTAATAACGATTACATGAAAGTTACCCCTTATTGCCTGCATTTTGGATGGTACCACCAGAAACAGCCGTTCTATGAATTCTCCGAGCGCGTTTGGAACCGGTTGAAAAGCAGCAATGAGAAATACGGCTTTATGGAAACCAAGCGCAGAGTACTTACCGGTACTGTGATTTAACGCCGACACCTAATAATATTAATAGAGATTCTGATGGCGAAAGTGGGTTGGAATCATTGGAACTGGCTTTATATGCCTGTTCTAATGGCTGTTCTGTTATTGATATGTCCTGTCACAACGAAAGCACAGCTAAAAAAGCCGGTAATTAAACTCGGTCTCGAGTCGGCATTCGCCAGCCGGGATCAGTTACCGTTTTGGCTATACTCGATGCACTTTGGGCGCATTGACCGCCGATCGGCCAATGTGATAGCCCATATTTCCGCCAGTTCTGAGGGGAAGTTATCATCAAAGTGGGGGTATCAGTATGGTGCCGAACTAATTGGCAGAGAATCGAAAAGACACGCTCTCTATTTTGAAAATATATACGGCGGGTTATCCTACGGTATCTTCCAGTTCAAGATCGGCCGCTTTTATGAGACATTTGGGTTGCACGATTCCACTTTGAGCACCGGTTCCCTCATTTATAGCCATAATATAACACCTCTGCCCAAAGTGGCTATTTATACTCCGAAATTTGTAAAGATTCCTTATACCAAAGGGTTTGTTTCCTTCAAGGCTTACTATTCGGAAGGATTGCTTTCCGATAAAAGAGTTGTCGAAAATGCCCGTCTGCACCAGAAATATTTTTACATAAAGTTATTCCCCGACAGTTTCTGGTTCAATGGTTATGGAGGTATTACGCACAATGTGGAATGGGGTGGTTATAGTCCTATTTACGGGGAGATGACGAGCACTATCGGAGATTATTTGCGCGTCGTCTTTGCCCGTCATGCCCGCAAGACGACAGATCTCGGTGGTGATATCGTCAATAAAATAGGAAACACAGTAGCCTCCTATGATTTTGCTTTTTCTTTGAGAAAAGGCCAGTTCTATGCCTTGGTATATCGTCAATTCTATTTGGAAGATACCCCGGATATGGCTTTCAGAAGCGCCTGGGATGGACGTTGGGGGGTAAGCATCACTCGCAGTGGTGGACCGCATCTTATCAATCGCTTTGTTTGGGAACATGTACATTTCATCCGCCAGGGATCGCAATACAGTATTGGTGAGCCGGCTGGAACAGACAATTATTACAATAATTGGGCATATCCGAGTGGCTACACCTATCAGGGGTATACTATGGGCAGTCCATTTGCAACCACTGAACCCGGGTACATTGGAGTTGTCAACAACATCATCCTGGTACAGCATTTTGCAATGGCGGGCAGCTTAAATTCTAATTTGTCCTACCAGTTGGCCTTCGATTACAGCAGAAACCGTGGCGCAAATGCAATTCTTAAAGATGGCATGAATTTAAGAGACCGGGTTTCAGGGCGCTTCTCGCGTACGGATGAATATTCATCGTATCTGACTTTGAACTGGAATGTGACTCCCTGGATCACGGTAAACGGTACGGCCGC
>DATFNI010000556.1:0-3055 GCA_035266485.1 Balneolales bacterium | reverse complement strand
CTCCCAAAGCGAGACCGGAACCACAATACCGGCTGCCGAGCGATAGGGATTATCATTACACATTTTATTTGCAGCCGTATTCCAAATCTATGGGTTCATTGTCGGACGTATCGGATGAACGATTGCCGTAAAAGTAACGGGTTAGGGGTTGCGGGTTTCAGTCTGTACCGAAATCCGTAACTCGCTACCCGTTGTAATTACAAAACTATAGTCCTTTTAAGGAACCTGGAAGGGCAAAAGCCCTTTGTGAATATTTAGCATCTTTGTTCCCCGCCCTTAAGGACGGGTCAACTGTCTGAGGAACAGGCAGCTTGATAACAATGGAAAAAGGAATAAGCTTCTATTAAACATTCTGTACAGTTATAAAGAACAATATCGATGGGGAAGATAATCTGGCCCATAATGTTATTAGTAATCCCTTCCATTTTGTATACGGATACGGGCGAAGCACTTGGTCAGCAAACTGCCGTCTTTCATGCCAGGGCGGCAACAACCTATTATGTGGACTCCCGCTCTGGAAATGACCGCAACCCCGGTACATCACCCCGTTCAGCCTGGAAAACACTGAGAAGAGTTGATGCAGAGGAGTTTGAACCGGGCGACAGCATCCTGTTTCATTCCGGAACGGAGTATATCGGGCAATTAACACCAAAGGGTTCAGGCTCAGCGAATAAACCAATTGTAATAGGTCGTTTCGGAGAAGGTAGTAAGCCACACCTGGAAGGAAAAGGACGATTTGCAGAAACACTGTTGCTTTTGAATGTTGAGTACTGGGATGTCCGGGATCTCGAAATCTCAAATAAGGGGAAGGAACGTGCTCCGAAGCGCGCCGGTGTCCGGCTGGTCGTGGATAACTACGGTACCGCTCATCATATTCATCTTCTGAATCTGTATGTTCATGATGTGAACGGCAGCAATGTTAAGTCGGAAGGTGGTGGAGCAGGCATCACCTGGAATTGCCGTGGAAAAAGTTTGAAAAGCCGTTTTGATGATTTACTGATAGCCGATTGTCACCTGGCCCGGACGGATCGCAACGGGATAACAGGCAGCAGTGCCTTCTGGCCGAGGTATAAATGGTTCCCGAGTCTGCATGTGGTCATCAGGAATAACCTGCTGGAAGATATTGGCGGCGACGGCATCGTACCGATTGCCTGCGACAGTGCACTTGTGGAGTATAATGTGATACACGGTGCAAGGCAGCGGGCACAGGATTTCGCGGCAGGAATCTGGCCGTGGAGTTGTGACAACACGATTGTACAATACAATGAAGTCAGCGGCATGAAAGGCTATAAAGACGGTCAGGGGTTTGATTCCGACTGGAACTGCAGGAATACGCTGATTCAGTATAATTATAGTCATGACAACGACGGTGGTTTCCTACTTATCTGTGATAATGGCCAGTCACCCGATTCAGTCAGTGTTGGGAACGTGGGAACGGTTGTCCGTTACAATATCAGCCAGAATGATGGATCCCGGACCTTCCAAATGGCCGGCCCGGTTGATGAGACGACTATTTACAACAATGATGTGTACGTCGGCACAAAACGAAACATCCATCTTTTCCTTTTTAACGACTGGTTCGGTTGGTCTAAAAACACGCATGTCTTCAATAATATTTTTTACGCAGAAGGGAAGGCTGATATCTGTCATCAATCCGGAAAAAGGCTGGATAATGGCAAATACACTACACAGCCCGGTTATGGGAAAAGCAAAGGCAATGTATTTGATAACAATCTTTATTTCGGGAACATACCAAATCCACCTAAGCCGGGGGCATTATTATTCAATCCATTGCTTGTTGATCCCGGGTCGGGTCAAAATGGAAGGAACTCTTTGGCAGGGTATAAGTTATCTTCAGACTCACCATGCACAGGAAAAGGAAGGCAAATGCCCGAAAATGGGGCTCATGATTTCTGGGGCAATGCGTTGCCAAAGTATGCGAAGCCCGATATCGGCGTTTTCCAGTCAAAGACATCCGACTGATTACTTTACGTTAGCGTGAGTTCGGGATAAGAATCGACACTATAAAGAATAGAACACGGACGAAAATTAAAGATAGCTCCCCTCCATGTTCATGAAAAGGATTGGCATCGCCTTCGCTTAGCCATATTCAAGACAAGCTTTAACTTCAATACTGCTTCGGTCGTTTGCACCAAAGCTTCAGCGACGGAGTACGGGCAAGAGGTGGGTATAATGGCTGTATGCATTCCCAAAATTCCTCAGAACTGGGAAATCCGGCTTGGTCTTAAGTGTTATGTTGTATCATACCCACTTGCCTTAGTTTCCAAAATAATTTATTGATGGTAACTTACTGTTATTAAGATTAGTTTTTTACTACTTTGTTATCGATAACATTCACATTGGTATTCACATTATCTTTACTGCTTATGTACAGGGATATTTCAGATTTTTTTAAACGGGCTTTTGCGTATCTGCTTTTGGTAGCGCTTTTAGTCCCGGTAGGGCGAGGAGGATTTGTATTCGCCCAAAAGACTGTCCAGGGATTTTATGAGGCTGGAGGAACATTGCCCGACTGGGAAAACCCCCAGGTTGTTGGCATTAACAAAGAGCCGGCGCATCTGAGCTTTATGCATTACCCGGACCGGCAAAGCGCCCTGGCCGACAGCGGGCTTGCCATCCACACCCCCTACTACAAGTCTCTGGACGGGATGTGGAAGTTCCACTGGTCGAAGAACCCGGCGGAACGTCCGAAAGATTTTTATAAAACAAGCTACAATGTGAGCAAGTGGGCCTCCATTCCGGTGCCAAGTAATTGGCAGCTTGAAGGCTACGGACGGCCGATTTACTTGAATTTTGATTATCCTTTTCATCCGAAATATCCGGCCCATCCGCCCCTGATCCCGCAGGATTATGATCCGGTGGGTTCCTATCGCACCACATTTACCGTGCCCGGCGACTGGGACGGGCGCGAAGTGTACATCCATTTTGGCGGGGTGAAGAGCGCCTTCTACATCTGGGTGAACGGGAAGAAAGTCGGGTACAGCCAGGGCAGCATGACCCCGGCCGAGTTCAACCTGACTCCCTACCTGAAGAA